>NZ_CP072392.1:1285-165443 GCF_017742835.1 Aquabacter sp. L1I39 | reverse complement strand
TCATGAAATCCATCATGTTGCCCTGACCGGTTGAACCCACCGCGGCTTTTTTTAGGATGTCGCGCTCCTCCTTCACGCGCTGCAGCTCGCGCTTCAGCCGGCGGACCTCGGCAGCCTGATCGTCATCGCGGGCCACGGCGGCAGGCTTGCCGTACCGCTTCCTCCACTCGTAGAGCGAGTACTTGCTGATCCCCAGCCGCGCCGCCACCTCCGCAACCGGATAGCCCCGCTCGGTGATCTGAAGGACTGCGTCGCGCTTGAAGTCCTCGGTGAAGTTCGCTTTGCCCATCGGGGCCTCTTCGCCTCAAAATTTAGAGAAAAAGGCGTCCAGGAACCTAGGGGCGGTTCATTTCGTCTTCCATGTGGGCGCATTTGGGCTATTCTGCCGCTTTAGGGAAAGATGGTGCGCCTAGGCGGGGTGAGTTAGCATGAGTGTATGTGTGTTATGTACTTCAAATTCGATCATCAAAGGCGGGTGGTTTGATGGATTTAAGTCTACTTACCCAGGCTCCGTTACAAGACTGTCACTTGGAGGCGCCCCTTTACTCAACCTTCTCGATTTTTTATATAAAATGCAGAATAATAGCTACGATTATATAGTGCTAGACACAACACAAAATGATGATTCGTTCTCTTCAAAGCTCGGGTCTCCGGATTTTTTTTAATAAAATGTGTATATAGAATTTATTGAATATACCGTGCACCTATCGAAGGTAGTGTTGTTGCAATTGCCCACAGAACGGCTATGGAGTAATCCAAACAGAATTAGGCTCTTCCAACAAGAGGTGGTTTCCAATTTTAATGGGCATTTTATCGCTATCGATTCAATTCTAACACATTTTTGCGAAAAGTATCCGGTAAATGCTCGTATTTTTGTCGACAATTGTCATTTGCGAACAGATATTTTGTTTCAGATTGGGGCAGTGTTGGGGGCGCGCAATACAGAAGATTTAGAGGCGTGCGGGGGGTATTCCAGTGCACCTTTCTCGGTCGTTTATGGAGTAAGCGATTCATCTGAGAAAGTTGAATTTAAATCAAGTCTAATTGAGTGTGAGTTCAACGTGATTAGGCGGGGAGAGTCAATGCGATCGAATGAAGAAATATTTTGTCTCGGATTGTATATAAACTCATCCCAATGTTGGGGTATGTTGCGATTTAAGAATAGAGAGGGCTTCGAGAAGTTTGTATAGTCATTTTAGATATTAATAATGACCGTAGCATTGTTCGCTTTCAGCCGTTGACTAACGGGTTTTTGACCTCTTCAGTATCAGTTGTGCATCCAGCGCAGGTATTTGATATCGGGTTCCAAACACCCCATCCGTTTCAACCCCCATTTTTCAGTAGTATAGAGGGGTTTATTTCCTATTCTGGAGACTTGAATCTGAAGCCAAAATTAAATGCAATTGATGTGCCTCGTGCAGATGCCACTGCTATTTTTTGTTCCGACGGGCTCGATGCCTTGGCAGAAGTTATCTGTTCGGGCAGTCATTTTGCTAAGCTCTCCACTTAACGTCAATTTGGTGGAGTTGCGGACTGATAAGTGTGTGGTTCTGAGGATTGCGCTAGGATTTGGAGCGCAGGCTATGGCGAGGTGGAATGAAGCGCAAGGGAGTTTCTGAAGCCATCATCTGTCGTCAGACCTTGCGTGCTCCATAGACCTCGAAGTTCTCGGCGAACACGCGCTCTCGGGGGGGGGGCAGAACCTTGTCCCCTAGCGCCCGTGCCGAGCACTTCGACGGATCAAGCTGCCGAGCGACATGCGCATGATAGGTCGACGGTGCGATCGGCCGCAACTTGCAGATCGGCTCGACCCTATGCGCACTGCGATGATCATCGATGAACGCGATCATGTCTTCGACCGGCGGTCGAGCTCCGCCATGGTGAAATAAGCGGATGCATTGCGCGGGATCTCGTTCGCCTGCCGTAGCTCGCGGTTCTCGCGCTCAAGAGCCTTCAGCTTCGCCGACACATCCGTCGTCACGCCTGCCCGCTTGCTGGCATCGACCTCGGCCTTCTTCAGCCACTCATTTAGTGAGTGCACCGAGCGGCCGATCTTCGCCGCAATTGACACGAACGCCTGCCACGGCGAAGGGTGTTCGGCCTCTTGGTCCAGCACCATCCGTGCTGCGCGAGCGCGCACCTCAGGCGCGAACTTGTTCGTCGTCTTGCTCGTCATGGCGCCATCCTCTCAGGAATGGGGCCTCCGGCAAAGCCGGGGCGGTACAAACCGGGGTGGCACTGGGCTCCGTCGCTGTAGCTGAGTAGAGGTTGATGAAGGCGGCGAAGCTTGATCAAAAGGTAACTAATTGTGTATCATCCCTCCGATTGAGCCGCGATTGCCGTCGGCAAAGCATTTGTCAGCAATGCTGGTCGTTCGCTCGGCATGATATTAGATGGGTGAGAGAATGAAGTCTTATGAACATGCTGGCGAGAAGCCTTACCTTCAAAACTTTAAGAGTAGGAACACGGGTCGACTTGCAAATGCATTCCAGAGTGTGAGAGGCAAAACAGCGCCATGTCTATTGGCCATTGTTGGAGATAGCAATGTCGCTGGCCATGGTTGCGGCATAGATGGCACTGGTTTCGTAGATGCCAGAAGGTATTCAGCACCTGTGCGGTTGTCACTCCTTTTAAGGGCTCGTGGAGTTAACGCGCATGCCGATGGCATTTTTGGGAATTCCGGTACAGGGGGCGAGTACGAATATTACGACCCGCGCGTTAAATTGGGCATCGGCTGGAAAGCTGCTGGCGCCGGCCTCAGCGGTGGTTATTATTTGGCTGATTCAGGCGATGATGTGCTCCAGTTTAAACCGGAATTGTGTTTTAGCGATCTAAATATTGCCTATTGTCAGGCTCCCACTCGAGGTACATTCGATTTGGAAATTGATGGAACCTTAGTCGATCGTATTAACACAAAGGGGCCAAACGCGTTGGTGCAGCGGGAGTGGAAAGTGTCTGCAGGGTACCACTGCATTTCTATTCGGCATAGCGGACAGAGAGGACAGGTAGGTATACTGCGGATAAGCCCGCATGACAGCTGGTCACCAGACTTTGAGGTGGCTAATCTCGGAGTTTGCGGAGCTAAAATTGACTATTGGTCGATGGATAAAGAGCCGTGGAGTCCATTCCGCTCTGTCTCGAATATAAAGCCGGACGGGATAATTATTGACATAGGAACTAATGATATTGCGCATAAGTCGCCGTTGGCGGATTTTCGCCGTAATTACCAGAGAGTAATATCCGAGTGGGGAAAGGCTAGTGATGTAATCCTTGTTGTGCCTGTAGCCCGGGCTCTCCGAGGGGCGCCCGAGGAGGCGCAGCGAGCCTACGCCGACGTCATTAGAGAGCTTTCCGCGGAGAATGATGTGCCGTTAATAGATTTGCCGATGTGTTTCGGTCCGCAGGAGGTCGCGTTCCAAAGGGGTCTACATTTTGACCAGACCCACCTTAATCAGAGGGGTAGCGCTCTAAAGGCTATGGCATATGACGAAGCTCTTGCTCTGATTGAATAGTTGCGAGGGGGCTGGATATTGCCTTTTCGATCCCATAACACAAGGGCATCTTGTCTTTTTCATTCTTCCAAGCTGCTCTTGGAACTAGGTCTTTTTTAACTTGTTGAAGAGCTTCACGATTGCGAGCGACTCTTGCATTGTCGCGGTGCGTCTCGTCATCAAATGTGATCCACAGTTTATTAAGAAATTTGGTGTGGTTTAGCGCTCTGGAGCTTGTGGAATTTTCACAATTCCGCACCCGCCTCTTCCGAGGCGTGTAAGCCACTCCACATGATCTTCACCACGGTCTCGGCGGAGAAGAGGTTGGCGACGGCACGCTGGCGCGCGTTGATTTAGCGACGTGGCACCAAGGGGCCACTGAGGGCCCGCTTCGCTGCCGTGCGGATCAAGCTGGCGGACGTGCCACCACAGCGCATCGGCGTCATGGGACAGCAGCATCTGCCGGGCGAAGAGGCCTGGCTGATCGGCGAGCGCCGCTCGAATAGGGAGCGCAAATGCTCTCTCTCGAACCTGCCGGCTGGCACACCGCTCAAGCGCCTGGCTGGCGCGATCAAAGCTCGCTGGATCTTCGAGGAGGCGCATCAGCAACTGAAGGAGGAACTCGGCCTCGATCTCTTCTAGCGACGATCATGGACGGGGCTTCACCGGTATGCGCTCACGACCATTATCGCATGCGCCTTCCTCCAATCCCGCCGCCTCAGGCAGGCGAAGCGGGAAGAAAGAAACCAGGGTCCGCCGCCCCAGCCCAACCCGCCAGCGATCCGCGCGCCCATCATCGCCGGGCTCGAACCGTCACCGGGAATACGATGTCCGCACTGTCTCGGGCCGATCAGACCCAAAAATGCCAAAGTAACGCTAAATTGGATGCAAGCTCCCAGAGAGTGCCCATGGCTGAACAATTGCG
This sequence comes from Aquabacter sp. L1I39, assembly GCF_017742835.1. Lineage (GTDB taxonomy): Bacteria > Pseudomonadota > Alphaproteobacteria > Rhizobiales > Xanthobacteraceae > L1I39. The sequence continues at coordinate 161,027 of NZ_CP072392.1, read as the reverse complement.
CAGGCCGCCCCCGCGACCGAAGGGCCAGGAAAAGCACCATCCAGCAGAGCCAGAGGCCAAAGCCCAGGGCGAGGATCGGCCAGTTGAAGCCGATGCCGACGCGCGTGCGAGCTCCCGTGAGGGGATGAACCAGTCGAACATGCATGGCGCTGCCCTTCAGTGAGCCTGTTTGGCTGCGGGAGACAGCCAGGCGAGGTCTTCGAGCGTGGCGAAGCGCCAGCCGCCCTTGCCGTTCGGCAATTGCAGCGCACGGAAGGCCAGCTCCAGCCAAGGCTTGTGGTGCATGAAGCGGTAGGTGGCGAAGCCTTTGCAGATCTGCGCGTCCCAGCCGGGAAAACGGTTCTCGATGTCGCCGAGATCGGCCGCAGTTGGCGTGCGCCAGACGGGGCCGTCGGGGGCGAGGGCTTCCACCTGGAGAGCGATGTAGGTGCCGCGCCAGGTGGTGTGGGGAACGAGACGGGTGCGTCCCGTGACGAGGAAGGAGGGATGCTGTGCCATGCGACGTGCGGCGTCCATGCGCCTTTCAGTTGTGGCGAAGCTAGCGATTAATGATGGGTATGGACAGTGGTTTAATAGGCGCCGTAATCGCCAGCATGCGCGCCCATGAAGGGACGTGCCGTTCTGGCCTGGAATGTGCGGGCCCTGCGGGTTGAGCGGGGATTGTCGCAAGAGCGCCTGGCGGCGGATGCCGGGATCGACCGGGCGTATCTGGGCGGCATTGAGCGACGGGTGGAAAACCCCACCATCGACCTTCTGGATCGTCTCGCTCAGGTTCTGGACGTGACCTTGTGCGATCTGGTGCGCCTGCCGGCTGAAGGGGCGACGCCTCCCGTGTCGCTGAAGCGCGGGCGCAAGAAGGCGTGAGCTTACAGCCGGCTACCGCCCGCCCGTCGCAGGCAAAGGTCGCCCCGGACCTCGTCCGCAAAGCGGGCGATCAGCGTGGCTTCGAGATCCGAGAGCAGGCCCATGCGGCGCGAAACGATCACCGGCAGAATGCGCGCCTTGGCCTCAAGGCCGGACGATGTGCATGCCTCGCGCCCTGCGATGCGCTCCAGCGCCCGTTCGGCGCGCCGCAGATGCCTCATGCCAAGGGCGCCAGCATAGCGCCCATCTGTATCCGGATCGGCCTCATAGCCGGCCTTGAGCGCTGCCACGGCCTGCGCATAGAGCACGCAGTCGCGAATAAGGGCGCAATCTTTCGCGGCCTGCTTGCGGCTCCGTCGGCGCCTGTTTCCCTGTCCCATGTGAGGCTCCCCATTTTGCACGCGCGAAGAGAGGGGGAGACGCCGCAGGGCGGCGCCTCCACATCGTCAGCCGGCATGCATGGGGTGGAGAAGGGCGAGCTCGGTGATCTGGCGCGAGAAGTGGCCCATCTCCATCGCCCGCGCTCTTCTGAAAGATGCCCCCATCGTCATACTGGACGAGCCGACCGCCGCGCTCGATCTGGAAAGCGAGCATGAGGTTCAGGCCGCCATCGATGCGCTCGTGCGGCAGAAGACGGTGATCGTCATCGCGCATCGCCTGTCCACCATCGTGCGGGCCGACCGCATCCTCGTCATTGAGGACGGACGCCTGACCGAATCCGGCATCCATGCGCACCTGATGACGGCCGGAGGCCGTTATCATGCCATGTGGATGGCACAGCAAAGCACAAAGGTCTGGCGGAAGCAGATGTCACAGGCCGCCTTCCCTTGGGAGCCAGAGCATCCCGGCGCAGAAGGCTGACCCAGCTGATCCTCCCCCGAAAAAGTGGTCACCCGCTTTTCATCCTGAAAGCGACGCCCGGCGCGCGGCACGCGGTAGCATGGAAGATGTGGCAGATGCTCGGCGAAAGCGTCCCCGCCTGAATGGCGAGGCGATCGAACAGCACATGGTCCGCCCGGCCGCCGTCATCGTGCGGGTATTCATATCTGACGCTGCGACCGTCCGTCAGGCGCCATGCGGCATCCGTCAGGAGTTGATCGATCTTGATCCGGGCGAACGCTTCGTTGGTCAATTCCGTGTCGCCGCGATCTCCTGTTGCATAGCGGCCCTCATGCACCGACTCGGCGCATCGGCCGCACAACGGTCCGCCGAATGTGCGCCATAGCTCTCAGCCTTCGGGAGCCCTGCAGAAGCCGTTTTCCATCCGGATGGACTGGTCAGAAGGGCATCCCCATGCTAGTTACATGTAACTTATGAGGAGGCTGCCATGTCATCCGCACCCAGGCCCAAGTCCTCGCGCGTGAAGGTCGGCGAGCATCGCGCGCGACTGCGCGCCCAGGGGCTTCGGCCGATCCAAATCTGGGTGCCGGATGTACGGGCACCCGCCTTCCGAGCGGAAGCGCGGCGCCAGTCGCTGGCTGTCGCATCGAGCGAACAGGCCGGCGATGATCAGGCCTTCATCGATGCCGTGTCCGACTGGGGCCACGAATGAGGCGCGGCGAAGTATGGACCGTTGCCGGAGGACAGGATTACGCCGGAAAGCCGCGCCCGGTGGTCATCGTGCAGGACGACAGTTTCGAGGGAACGGACTCCCTCACCATCTGCGCCTTCACCACCGACGAGACGGAGGCCCCGCTGTTCCGGCTGGTTGTCCAGCCGAACGAGAGAAATGGCCTGCGCGCGGTCTGCCGCCTGATGGTCGATAAGATCACGACGGTTCGGAAGGCGAAGTTCGGGCAGCAGGTCGGTCGCCTGGATGACGAGGACATGGTCCGGCTCAATCAGGCGATGATCGTCTTCCTCGGGCTGGCCGCGTCGCCGCGGGCGAGCCGGAAAGGGAGTGAGCCATGATGTGCATCGCCCCCGCTGTTCGAGCGTCACGCGACGCGGGGCGAAAAGGTGTGCTGTGGCGTGGATATCGGCCCTTCGTCCGCGCGCGGTCCCGGGCGAAGCTGGCGTCATGGCCAGAACGCGACGACCTCCCCCTTCCGGCGCATCCGCCGCGCTTGAGGCCCTGCTGGGTTATCCGTGGCCGTTTACGGGGCGACCACCGAAGCGCGATCCCGCAACCTGGATCGTCACCGCGACTGGCCCGAAGCTGTGCCGATCACAGAGGCCGAGATCGATGTTTTCGAGCGCTGGTTCGGTGACCTGTTCGATGATCTGCTCGGCCCGGACACCTGATCCTCTCGGGAGATGCCAGTCATGACCGCACCCTTGCGCGCCGCCCTCTATCTGCGCGTCTCGACGGTGCGCCAGGCCGAGCACGATGTCTCAATTCCCGACCAGAGACGCCAGGGGGAAGCCTGGTGCGCCGCGCGCGGCTACCAGTTGATCGAGACCTATGTGGAGCCGGGCGCATCGGCCACCAATGACCGCCGCCCCGAGTTCCAGCGGATGATCGAAGCGGGCACGTCCAAGCCCGCGCCCTTCGACGTGGTGATCGTCCACTCGTTCAGCCGCTTCTTCCGCGATCACTTCGAGCTTGAATTCTACGTCCGCAAGCTGGCGAAGAACGGCGTCAAACTGGTCTCGATCACGCAGGAAATGGGGGATGACCCCATGCACGTCATGATGCGGCAGATCATGGCGCTGTTCGACGAGTATCAGTCGAAGGAGAACGCCAAGCATGTGATGCGGGCCTTGAAGGAGAATGCCCGGCAAGGCTTCTGGAACGGCGCCCTGCCGCCGATCGGCTATCGCACCGTCGCGGCCGAGCAGCGCGGGGCGAAGACCAAGAAGAAGCTGGAGATCGACCCGCTCCACGCCGAGACCGTGCGGCTGATCTATCGGCTCGCCCTTGAAGGCGACGGCACCACCGGCCAGATGGGCGTCAAGAACATCGTTTCCTATCTGAACAAGCGGCGCATCTTCACCCGCGATGGTGGGCGCTGGGGCATTGGGCAAGTCCACCGCATCCTAACCCGCCGCACCTATATGGGCGAACATGAGTTCAACAAGCGGTTCAAGACCAAGGAGCTGAAGCCGGTCAGCGAGATCGTTGTCGTGCCGGTGCCGCCGATCATCAGTCGGGACACGTTCGACACCGTGCAGATGCTCCTCAAGGCGCGACATCCCATGGTGACGCCATCCGCCGTGACCAGCGGCCCGACCATGCTCACCGGCCTGATCCATTGCGCCAAGTGCGGCGGCGCCATGACCATCCGCACCGGCAAGGGCGGACGCTACCGTTACTACGCCTGCTCCATGAAGGCGCGGCAGGGGCCGACCGCATGCACCGGCATGGCGATGCCGATGGAGAAGCTGGACGATCTGGTTGCCAGTCATCTGGAGGAACGCCTGCTCCAGCCGGAGCGGCTGGAAACGATTCTCGCCACAGTGCTTGATCGGAGGCAGGAGCGATCCGAGCGCCAGCGCGAGCATATCTCCGAGTTGAACAGGCGTGCAGCCGAGTCTGAAGCCCGCCTCAGGCGGCTTTATGACGCCATAGAGGCCGGCGTCGCCGATCTGGACGACCCGGCGCTGAAGGACCGCATCCTCGGCCTGAGAGCCATCCGCGATCAGGCCAAGGCTGACGCCGAACGCGCCCAGGCCATGCTCCAGAACGCCGGAAGCAAGGCCGTTACGCCGGAGATGCTGAGCAAATTCGCCGAAGCTGCGCGTCAGCGCATCCGCCTAGAAGGCGGCGGCTATCGCCGTGACCATCTCCGCGCACTCGCCCAGCGCGTCGAAGTTGCCGAGGGTGAAGTGCGGATCATGGGATCGAAATCCCGGCTGCTTCAGACGCTGGTATCGAGTGATGGCGTAAACGCAGTGCCCACTCAGGGACTGAATTGGCGGAGGATAGGAAACTGGATGCGAGCGCTCTGCTCGGGTTTCCTCGTACAGCCGCCAATTGTCAGAACAATCAAAGCAGCTTCGAGGGTGATGCGCGCTCCCATCCACACTGAATGGATACTCGAGTTATCGATTGATATACTGACAGTTCCAGAAAGGCTGAGTATCAGGCAGATTGCGGCTCATCTCGCAAAGGAGCGAGGTGAAACGACCGCGCACTATACGCTAGTGTACGAAGCCTCGGATCGAGCCCGAAGGCATAAGGGTTGCTCGTGTCACCTTCGATCCAGGTTGGGCCCGCTATTTCGTCGAAATTTCCAGGCAGCTCGTCATGCGCCGTGCCAGTATCTGCAACAAACTTGTCCAGTTGGACGCGCAGTGCCTTGACGAGAGATTGCGCAAAATCGTCACTCGACAGCTGTGAAGCTTCGTTTGCCGCAGCCTTGTAGGCATCGGTAATGTAGCCACTTGCCTTCTCGGACTGTCCGCTTCCGACGACCACCGCGCCAGGAATCTTGACATGCCAGCGCATGAGCTGTGCCATCGCCAGCTCACTGTGGAACACTTCTCCAAGTGTGATCCGTTGTTCTGGCTGCCCGGTGATCCCGGTAACAAGAACGATAGGGACGCGTGACAAGCTGTGCAGGCGGCGGACAGCCATGCGCCAAGTCGCCTCGCCGATTCTTAGATGCTCTCGACCCAAACGCACCCATCGGTAAAAGGATCTCCAACTCGGGATCTGGAATTCAACGTCGCCCCCATTCTTTATGGGGCGCGGTTTACCACGATCGTCGAGATAGCAGAGTTGTGCGAGATGCCGGCCCGCTGCAGATGCGGCTGCTACTTTGGCAAAGCTGGTCTCATCCACCAAATTCGCAGCCAATCCCTGGGGCTTGAAGATGTCTGCACCGGAAACAACACCAGCGAGATCCAGATATCGGAGGTAGGCTGCCAAAGCGCCTAGCTCAGTCGCTCCAGTGGGCTTTTTGATAGCTCCGGCCATCGCCCAGTGGCAGGGCCCATAAGAGAGCCCAGCATTGTCGTAGGCGTTGATTTGGTCGAGATAGCCCCTACACTCGATTTCAGCGACAGCCCTGATCACCTTGAACGTTGAAGCAATGCTCCGCATTGGATCGTTGGCACCCGGCAACGTCGCGAGAATTAAGTCTGCCTGCGGAATGCTCAGCAATCGTTCCGGCGTCACCTCGGCAAATTCAACGCGATTGACCGCCGATGGCCGCCCTGTCCGCGGTCCTCCAATGGTGACGCTGGGGTTATTTTTTACATATGACCCAATTGGCTCGAGCTGAGCTTGGGTCATGGTCATTCCAGGCGCCAAGCGAGTGAAGTCAGCAGCGAACATTCGTAGCGACTCATCCTTGGCCTCGTAGCGCGACCAAATATCGTTCCTGACGGGTATCGCGCCAACAGGCGGACGCTGATTGGGTCCCAGATCGTTTGAATTATAAGCAACAATAAAGAGAGGAGATCGAAAGCCCTCACCATGCCAGAGCGCAACAAGCGACCGAGTCTTAGAGTTCGCTCGCCCGCTGATTGCGCCGAGGTAGCGATCAGGATTAGCAACAGCGATCAAATCGCCGAACTTCCATCCGTCTAGAGGGGTAGCCGGGACAACTGGAGTGGCAATAACATCAGCGGCCGCGCTGATCTGAAACTCTCGGAGAGTTTGGTCTAGAGGCAGGCTTCCGTCACTTGCGCCAAAGCCAATGCCGTGCAGTAAGGCATTCAGACGATCTTCCCAAAGCCTGCTACTGGTTTCGTTTTGGAAGAGCGCAACGAGCGACGCGTCGAAATCAATCTCTTCTCGGATCCCCTCCTTTCCAATATGCCTCAGGAATGTCGTCACCGGTATGGTTTCGAGCTGGGGATCGGTCGGTGCAATGGGCTTGTGAGCTGGGTCGCGCAGCCAGCCAAGCGTGATGTTCAAGTTGAATGTAAAACCGGTCGCGGGCAACTGCTCAGTAATCAGTTCAGGCATGGGCAGTCGCTGGGCGTCGTCCTTGTCTAGTGCTGCCTGTGCTCTTAAAATTGGCTCGTATGTGCCGCGAAGGAAGTAATAGAGGGCAAGCGGCTGCCAGTCGGTATCCCCCGGGTTCACCTTGACAAGGTTTTTGTAGAAGCTTCCAGCCTTCAATCCGGCCGCTCCGTCAAGAATGGCCTCGCGGAGGAAACGTTCGGAAAGTTTGACGGGCCCATAGATGGCGATCCGAGGGGATTCGCCTATTGCGCGGATTGTTCCTACCCTTTCCATCTCTTTGGTATGAGGCTGCGATTGCAGGCGCACGATGATCGTGCCAACGAGTTGTAGCGTCTCGAGGTACGCACTGTTGACAATACCGTTTGAAGTATTCGCTTCTACCTGGTCGAGAGACGGCGCCTGAAGGGGATCTCTCGCTACGAACCTCATCGCGCCGGGAAAGATTGGACGGAGTTGCGGAGGACTAACAAGTGGATTTGGCCAGCCGCCAGCGACTGTGATCGAATCGATCGGCAATGCCGTTCCGTTACCAGATGTAACGCTTGGGTTGAGCACCTTAGCGCGGTCGTCTTTATCTAGCGGCGCGCGAAATCGAAGCAACCCGAGCGCATTTGTCATTTTTTTATCCATTCAATCGAGACAGCTTGCGAGACAGCCCGCCGCCCCTCTGTCATTGCGGCAATTTCGAAGGTCCAGACTCCTGGGATCGTGAGCACCCACGACGCAGTTTGGGCGTTCCTGTCAATCTGACTACGTTCAAAGCCGGTGCGGCCGGGCGGCCGCGCGCGCAATTCCAAGCCCTCGTAGCGATCGGAATTGCGCCAGTGCAACTCGGCGCGTCCATTAGCCGAAATCGAGACCCGCAGGTCTTGCACTGGGCGAAGGTCGCCATCTGCGCGTACGCGCAAGACATTCGAGGGTTCTCCTTCAATCCGGCGAGTCAGTATTGCGCGCGGATCATCGGGATCGAGTGCATGGCGCACGGATAAGATCCTGAGTTCCTGCCATCGTCCAGGTGGCCGGTTGCCGACCCGCACCGATAATCGACCAGTCGCGTCCGGCTCGATGCTACCCGGCAGGAGGTCCAGCAACCGCTGCCAGCGGCTTACTTTGCCGGGAGCCGTTTCGAGGTCTCGTACTTCGATCACGAACCCGAAGTCCTTATCATGCCCAGCGACAGTCCATGTACAAACAATCGACCGCTCATCACTAGGAATTGGGCTTGCTAACAACAAACTCGGGCGGCTCGGGATCCGCACATCGGGTACGCGTACAAGTGCGACCAAAATCCAATCTCCGGTAGTTCCAGCCGCAGATACACCACGGACGCGATAGATTGCCCGCGTTGGCGCCCGGCCAGGCAGAAGGTCGCGGAAACGCGGCAGAAAAACGCTGCTACTCACCCGTCCGAAAGCCGCGTTTTCCTGCGGCCTAGCTGCGACGACAAGATCTTGGTCGGCGCTCGCCGGTGTACACCCGAGTGAGCCTTCGAGCGCTCTATCAACGTCGTATCGAACCGCGCCGACAATCTCAGGCCAAATAAGCGAGACTTCTGCCAAATCAGCATATTCTGCAGCGTCTCTGGCCCAGATTTTCTCCAGATTTTCTATGCCTTTCGGAACTGCATGCGCGATCGCCACCGCAACAGCGTCAGTTGCCGAACTCTCATTTCCGATGCCGTTTGGACCAGTCACTTGGCGTGCGTCGTCAGCAGAAACGACGATGACGCGGACCGTACCAGTCACGAAGTCGTCCGGGGGCTCAAGCAGAACTGGTTGGACATTATCGGGTAAGAACACCGCTGGCGAACCGTCCATAAGGGCCTCAATCTGACCTGAGGGGAGAAACCAGATGGCCTCAAAGGCTGCGGCAGCGGACTTTTCGACTTCTTCAGGCTGGACAATTGCGAACTCAGTCGGCGCAGACCCTGGCTGCACTGCAAAGCTCTCACCCAAAACGTGGAAGTAGATTCTACCGTTCGAGAAGGGAATGGGCGTGTTCGATTCATCGACCAGTTCCACGATCGGTGGCCGGGCCACGACAACCCGCACAGTTCCGGTGATCGCCGACCGACGTGCGAAAATCTCTGTCTTGCCCTCTATCGGCATCTGTGCGTAGCGCACAGATGCGTCGCCAAGAGGGGGAGCACGACCGGCCGATCGCCTTACGCGCAGCATCGAGGCCCCGGAAACACCTAGGACAGCGAACTCGCCGTTCGGGGTCAGGAGGGATCCACCAACGAATTTGTTGATCTTGGTTTCGTGCAGGGGGGTATCGTCGCTATCGCGAAGTCGGACGTCGACCTGAACGCTATTCAGCGCAAGCTCCGGGCCCGTCAGTGGAACGACGGTTTCGATGATCACGGCGGCGAACTCTACAGCAGTCCAGACCTGTCGGACGCGGAACTCGGCTGTGTCGGGAGCCGTGAATTCCTTGAGCGCATCCCATCCAAATTCGACTTCGACAGCTCCAGGTGCACCCTTTTCGAACTCGATGCGCTCAGCCAAGATTCGAACAGACGGCGGCGGCGGCGAATAAACATCCAGAAGGCGCACTTTTGCTTCATCTGGAGTGGTGTCGGAAAATGGGCCTGCGATCCCGAACACATCGATACCGGCTACACGATAGGCGTACCATCCCTCAGGCGGCTCCTCGCCATAGGGGACATCACTGTCATCCTCAAAGCGTAGTTCCTTGGACCTTACGACGAATTCACCATCATGACATGGTGTGAAGCTGGTGGTGGTACCTATTGGTGGCGCGGCATTCATTAGCGCCGATGCCGCACCAAACGCATGCCGCTCAATCCGCCAAGCATATGCGCCGCGTGCGAGAAGAGGCACACCATCTCCGCTAAAGGCTTCACTTTCCTTCCACTGCAATTGCGCGACGGGAGCGGGATACATCCTTGGCCCACGACTTCCCCTTAGGACCAGATCGTCGAACAAGTCAGCATGCTCTGGAGGTGCTGAAGGGTCAACTTTGGGGCGAACTGGCCGCCATGTCGCTGCGTCCCCGAAGAAGCGACCGAATGCCGGATAGCCGACCAGGGTTTCTCCTTGTCTAGCCCCAACGACATGTGGCGCAGGAGGCCAGTCCGAGCCGGGGATCCAAAGGTTCGATATACTTGATTCATTGGCTCCGGATAGATTCGCAGATAGTTTAAAGTTCGAGATCTCAGTTGGATCAACTGGGCATTGCCACTCCAATCCTAAACCAATGAACTTCGCCAATCCGAAATGCGCCGCGAGCAATCTGAAGTGTTCTGCTGTGCGTTTCCGGTAATGCAACACAACATCCCGGTAGGTAGCTTTTTCGATCGTGCCACCAAACTCCATCTGCAACAGCGTAGGGTAGTCTGGCACCGGCTTTCCGTGCCAATAAAGGTGATCCAGACCGACATCGTAGCTATGCGAGTGGCCGAACATCTTGCCAACGGCCTCTAAATTCATGGAAATTGCGTTCGGATCCGGCTTCGCAAGCAAGAAGGTCAATGCAGGAGCTAACTCGGCGGCGTTGGAGGAACTGGGCAGGTCCGGACCTGCACTAACGGCGGACCGCTCCAGTCGGTCCAACTCGAGCTGCACAGGGTCGATGGTCCAATAGCCACTGCCGCCCAGCTGCGTTGCGCCAGGAATTTTGTGGCTAGTGACGAGATTGTGCACGCCTGTGGTCGTTCGGCATTCAACTGAAAACCCCTGCTCGGGGAAAGGGAATTTCGAGTCATAGGCCCAGCGAACGGCCACGACATGCTGGAGGCCGGATGGCATGGGCCTCTCTCTGGCAAGGATTTCCAGTCGAGGCGCCATCAGAATAATCCTCCGAGCGGGAGCTGCCACATGACTTCTTCTTGCGCGACCAGACCTTTGATTGAACGCACCATGACTCGCGGAGCTCCGGCAGGACCGCCCTTCCACAGCAGATTGACAGCGATTACACCGGAATTGCTTAGAACCAATGGGGCAGGAAGGGCTGCGATCAGGCGGGTTCGATCAAGATTGAAGATCAAATCCGCTACCTGGTTTTCGATGGTGATCGTCAGCCTTCCAGCCTCGTCGTCCATTGGTTCCGGCGCTTCGATGAGTACATAGACAAGATTCTTGCCGACCCTGACCGGTGTCATAGCCGGCTCTGTCGGGAGATGAACCACCGGAACACCGAAAGACTTCGCAAGGCTGTCGAATTGTCGGTCCGTAGCAGGATGCTGCTGAAAAGCGCCGCTGACAGGCACTGATGGCGGCGGCCTCATCATTTCTTCAAACGTACGATAGCGCGACGTTGTGAAACTCCAGCTTGCAAGCGCCGGAGTAAACTGTTGAGGAGTCGATCCGTTGTCAACCGCGACGATTTCGGCGAAATACCTCATGTGTGGCGTAAGATTTAGGTCTATCAGCGCGATTGGTAATACAACCTCGCCCGGTTCAGGCGGATTGATCGGCTCGCATGGGTGCAGCACTTGGTTCAGCCTACTCTTACGCCACCACTCTTCCGCTGGTGCTGCACGAGCTATCCCAAGTTCCCACTGCACTGGCAGAAGCACTTCGCCATTTGCTGTGGTGATAGGCAAGCCATTGGCATCCCTAAGTCTGACGCCGAGCTTTCGATCGTCGAGATCATAGAGCGCCCTGAAGTAACTGTCCTTGAACTCTACGATGAGATCGTAATGTCGATAGACCGGGCGCCTCCCATCCTCGGGATAGTGTGCCTCGACCGCACGGCTGAGCGCGCCATTCCAGTCCGGCGCCCGGCCGGCAGTAAAGCTATAGCTACGCTGATAGATTGCCGGCGCGCCAGAATTTCCGTTGTGCCGCATCCGTTGCCCAGACATTGAGACATTCAACATGTAGGTGTGGCCGGGGATGAGCAGCCGCTGCTTTTGGGCCTTGTCGGTCCATTCCTCGGTTCCCGAAGACCCAGTCCAATTTTGATAGGGGCCATCCGCATCCGTAAGAAGGACCTTCCAACACACCTCGAGCAGCATTACCTTCCGGTCTGAGAACCTAAGAGGCGGCGTGTTACTCAGACTGACCTTCTTTTCGCTGCCAGCAACCGGGGGCTGCTTCGGCTGGTAGGGCGCGATGGTGAAGTCGAGTGTGTCAATCTCTGGGTCCGGCCAGATACTGAACTCGTCTTCGGGGGCCAGCCCCACCCCGTAGCGATTGTCGCGCAGTTCCGGATTTTGATATTGCCGCCAAAGATAAAGCCATCCGTTCGGCAGAAGACCGAAGCCACCTTGCAATCCCCGGAGAGGAAGGCAGACCGTCACCTCAGTTTCCTTTGGTGTGCAGTCTATCGGGGGGGCATTCTCGGCACCGCCGCCACCGAGCGACCCGTCCTGACCAAAGCGCCGGGACGACAGCAACCCGAGTTCAGTATTGGGGGGGCGCGGCGAAAACGTCCTGCCTGGCTCAGACACTGGAGAACGGGTGAACGTCCCAAAGAGGTCCACAGCCCTCCCATCGGTGAGGTCAAGCAATTCGAGGCCTTCCAACGACCACTTCGCCATCCACCCCGACTTCGATCCGATGCTTTGCGGATAGGGCGTGGCGACATCGTTGAGAGCCACTGAGTTCAAGACCGATGGCGCGATGAAGAGGCTCTTTGAGAACTCAAGCACCAATTCGCTGTGCGGCTGAACTATTCCTAGATCAACAGAACCGTTAGGCTCAACGGAGAGAGGGTGAAGAACAATACCGTTGCCCAACGGCACCTCATTGGCAAGCTGCTCCAAGGGTGCCCAGTGTCGAGGAACAGCGCTGAGCCCATGAAGCATCCTTGGTAACTCGGGATGCTCGTCTTTCCGCCAGCGGAAGGCATGAGCTAGACATATCTCGAATTCGTCGAACCCCAAGTCGATCTCGATGCAAGCCTTGAGAAAAATCTCAAACAGTAGCGGCCGATCGATCTGCACATCAACACCAGCATCGAGGCCAATGGTTAGCGATAGGCCACCAGCGGCAAGCCTCGCTCTACCCCGAAGTACAAGCCCACCTTCGAATTGGTCCGGTCGCCAAGACAGGACGGCGTCCCCACCGACATGCGCGACAATCTCGGCATAGATTGCACTCCCTCCGGCACGTAGTTCGAACCGCGAACGGAAGCCCGCTTCCGCCTGCCTGCGCGCATCGAGTCCGAACCAGTATTCCGAGTTCAGCATCCACTCTGAGCCGAGCTTGATCGCACGCGCATAGACGGGCGCACCGACGGATGGATTCTGGCCGAGCCAGATCTTGAAATCTCCCGGGCGATTCGTCCGAAACTCGCCTCCACCGGCTCCTTGCGTCTCAAACAGTGGTGGACTTGCCCATTGCGCGGCGAAATCTAGCCGCAAGAGCTGCTCAGCGGGGAGTATCGCAAGAACGGCTGCTAGATTTCCCTGCTCACCATCGTTGAGCCGCCGACGCTCGCGCAAAAGATCCCCTGTCGCGGTCAGCAGTATCGCCAGATCCGGGAAGCTGACCATCAACGCGCCACGGGCTGAGAACAGCCAACCATCGTCCGCAGTCCCGATCACGACGCCTAGGCCCAGCGCGTTGGATCCCTTAGATGTTTTCCACTTCGTCGGAGCGGAGAAACTGCCGACGGGATGTTCCATGAATGCATCAAAGAACCGACGTGGGCTATTGTTTGGAAGCTTGAGAGCGAGATTATAGGCCAGAAGTCCTGAGACAGCATATAAAGACAGACCGCTGGTGCCGATTGGAATGCCGCCGGGGATTAGCTCGGCCTCGGCAGCAAGAAACAAGGTGTTAGTGTCTTCCGTCGGATCCTTTGCCGCCTCGATCACTGCGTCAAGCCGTATGTCGAGGGCCGGAATATCAAGATGTCCTGTACCTGTTAGCGCTTGTCGGCTTTCGTTCCAAGCGACGCTCGCAGCGAACTGGAAGCCTCCGGGCGTGCCGAAATGGATGCCGATGCCGTTAAAGCTGACAGACACAGGCTTGGCGCTGCTCCAACGAGCCACCAGGCCATCTACCGAAGCGCCGGCAGGAAGACCGGCAATCACCTCTACGCCCGCGCTGAGGCGTAGCTCGAGATCTGCAGGCGCATCCTCAGGGCGTTGAAGGCTGAATGCCGTCACCGTCAGCTTCAGGAAATTCCAGGTCAGGACAAAGGGCTGTGTGGTAGCGATCGAGGCGCCCTTTGCCAGACGGATTCCACCCTGCGCGTCGATGCCAAGATCAACGAATTCAAGTGTTGGCCAACTACCCTCTATACTGTCGACCTTCGGGGTGAGGCTGCCCGACAACCAGAGCGCGGTTGGCCTGGCCGCACTGCCGGACTCGAGCCGAATGCTATTCACCTGAAGGTCAAGCAGACCATCCAGCTTCATCTCGAGAAGTGGAACGTCGCGCGACAGTGCTGCACATAGTCCGTTCGGGCCGATCGAGAATTCGACGGCGACCCATCCGTCATTATCGTCGTCCTGCAAAAACTTGTGGAGGTCCAGCCGACCGGTCAGTGATACGTCGACCAACTGACCGCGGTCTAGGCGGACTTGCGCCTCATCAATCTCGCAGTCGAAATCCCCCAGCTTGAAGGCCAAGGGCGCCCCTGCCGCGCGCTCGAAGGTTCCGCTCGGTCCGTCTCGCCCAATCGAGATAGCTTCGCCGTCAAGTTTAAGCGCGTTGCCCGCAGAGTCTTTCAGCATCGGAAGCGTGATGAAGCCGCTGCGGACCTTCAGAAAATCGCTTGCCGCCAGATCGATGTGGATCTCGTTCAGCGTAACCGCGATCTCCGTCCCGGCGATCCGTGCATTGGCAAGCGAAACTTCACCAAAGCTTAAAAAGTGAAATCCCTCTCGGTCGAACCGAACCCCGCACTCTGCTGAAATAACCGAGCCGTTCCCATTTGCGTCGCGGAGTATTTCAGGTGCGACCTGAAGTGAGACCTCGATATCCTTCAGCATGAGATAAGGATCGTCGCCGAGGAAGAGACGACCTTCGGCCAGTGCGTCAGGATTTAGCGACAGCTTGAATTGGCTAAGCCCTGGCAAGCCGAGCGTGCCGAGTCTACCGAGGCGAAACTCGGCACCCAAGGTGAAGCCGCTTTCATCGAGATCTGTCCAGACGCTTGAAACTAGGATTTCATCGAGCACACCGAGACCGTCGACAGGCAGGAACTCGGCGAGCGGATTATCAAGAGCGTCGACAAAGTCGACAAGCGGCCAAAACCCTGACTCTGCCTCTTGTGACATAAGTAAACCCTCCGAAAAAATGTTAACGCATTTTTTTGGTCGAGTAACTGGTGTTTTCAAAGCGTGAATTGGCCTAACGTCGATCAGAAGTCCTTCCATGCAAGCATGCCCGCGCCTGATCGCGCAGGCGGGCATAATCCAGCATCGCCTGTTCAACCGCCGCGCCGGGTGGCAGGCGCTGGATTTCATCGGCAAGGCGTGCCTGGAATGCGCGGTCGTAAGCCGCGACCGGCGGGCAGACGACAACGCGTCTAGAAGGTGCCGTCGCGCAGGCGGTCAGCGAGAGCGTCGCGATCACGAGGAGCGGCAGCGCCTGCTTCGAGCATGCGGTCTTTTGCATCGGAGGCCTCCTTCTGGGATTTGAGTTCGGCCTCGCGGGCTTTCGCCGCCTCAGTGGCGACGCCCGCTTTTCGGCCGACGGCGAAGATGGCCGCGGTGGCGATGACCACCGCGACGATGAGGACAAGAGCGATCCAGCCGGTCACTTGTTCGCTCCGTTGATCCCGGCGCGCAGCGTGCCGAGGCCGAGCGCGGCCAGGACGTGGGTGAGCCAGTCGGAACCGACATCGACGCCCGGCACATCGATGCCGAGGCCCTTCTCGACGACGACGACCAGCACGAGCACGGCGGCGATGATGTAGGTGCGGTAGCCCGCACCGAACTGAAGAACGGCGTTCATAATAGTCTCCTTGGTTGGGTTGGATCAGGCCTCGTTGACGGAGAGGCTTCCGCTCGCAGCGAGAGGGATCGGGCGGACGTTCGCGGGCTTGGCGCGATAGGCCGGGCGGCGCACCACCACGAGGCGCTGCTTTGAGAGCCGGGAAAGCATCACGCGATCGGATTGATTGCCGCCGAGAACGTGGAAGGCTGAGGCGTCGTGGCCGACATAGAGGCCGACATGCCCGCCGCCCTTGCGCTTGAAGACGAGCACATCGCCCAGTGCAGCCGCGCCCTTCGGAACCGAGACGCCGAAGGACGCCCATTCGTGGGCTGCGAGATAGAGGCGCGGCGGGTTGCGCTCTGGGCGGCGTTCGATGTTCGCGCGGTGGGCAACAATCGCCATGAACAGGCCGCACCACGGGATTGCGTCGTGGCGGTAGACGCCGGCATAGGCGCGGCCGAGCCCGGCGGCTTCGAGTTCCGCCTGCCAGCTGATGATCTTCGGATTGTCGGCGGTGCCGGGCGCTTCGAGGGTGCCGAATTCCTTCAGCGCTTCGACGATCATGCGCGGGCCGGGCTTGGCTTCGAGCCATAGGTATTGGGCAGGCAGCATTGCGACCTCCTGAAACGACGAAGCCCGGCATAGGATTGCGGAACGCAATCCGTTCCGGATTGCTGTTGGGGGCGGGCTTTCGGTCGGGTTGCGGTTGGGGTTGAGGGCGGCGGATCAGGCGTGCTTGCGCCCATCCTCATTGGCTTCGATCCGGTCGATGCGTTCTCGAAACTCGCTCAACGTCGCCTTTATCTGGGCGATGTCGGTGCGGGCCTCGGCCACGACCTTGCGGCCGGCGATGTCATTGGAGACATCCGCTTTGAGCGCGACGATCTCCTTGGCGTTCGCGGCAAGGGTCGCGTCGATCAACGTGAAGCGGTGGGACAGCCACCAGGCCACCCGGACGAAGAAGACGATCAGGATCAGGAGTTCGGCAATGATCCCGCCAGCGACCAGCCATGTGATCGTCAAGGTTTCAGGGGCGACGGTGACGGCCGCCGCAGCTGCTGCGGGCATGGTTTCTTCCTCTGGTTTTCGGGTTGGCCCGTGGTGGCGCACAGGGCGCGCCGTGTGGCCAATGCGAGCGCGGCTGCGCCAGACATGCGGGCGTGGGACTATCGCGCCGTGTGCGCGCCTGTGGCCAAAGCCCAAGTCGGGGGCGGTTCAGGGCGCGGTGTAGCCCTGCGCGTCGAGATAGATACTGGCTCCGCTGGTGATGGCGGCGGCGTTGAGCGCGGCATTGGCGCTGGAGCGCAGTGGCGTGGGGAAGTCGATGTCCCACGGCGTCGTCATGCTGGCGGGCAGCCAGATGCGCCAGATCACCGTGGCGCCGTCCTTGATCACGAACTCGGTTGCGACCGCGTTGGTGTTGATCACCTGGATCGCGGTGACATAGCGGCGGATGCCAGCACCGGCGGCAGCGGCGATCACCACATCCGCCGTGTTGGCGATCACGCCGGCTGGCGCATAGGTCCAATCGGCCTCGGGGATCGAGAACGGCTTGTTGACGAGCGCGCCGATCATCGTCGCCATGAGGTGCACGAGATCGCCGGTCGCCGACATCGCCTCCTGGTTGGCGTTGGCGGCGCGCGCGCCGATCCCGACAGGGTTGCCCGCGACAGCGTCCTGCGCGACGCCACCGGTCACGGTGACCGCCGAGACGGCATTCGTGACCAGGACCGGCGCAGCATCCATCTGGTCGGCCCGTCCGAAGCCGCCAATGGATTCAGTGATGAGGCGCGTGAACTCCATCACACGGATGAAATGCACCCGGAAATCTGTGCGCGGAAGGACCGCGCCGCCGCAGTTCGTGGTGACGATATCGGCGCCAGTCGGGGCTGCTCCGATGGGTTCGAGGATGAGCGTGGTCGTTGCGGCATCGCGCACGCGGTAGGGTCCGTCAAGCCCGAGATCGGCTCCGGACACGGCGTCGCGCACGCCATGCAGATTGACGTACTGGCCGATCTGCAGTCCGGACCAGGCGGCCGAACCGGTGATCGTCAGCACATTCGCGGTGCGGGCGACCGATTGCGCGACCTGGCCGATGGGCGCTCCGAACACGCCGCCATTCACCCGGATGACGACGCCGCCAAAGGACGTCGCGGTCGCCGATGCGCCGATGGGAATCGTGATCGTCGTGGCGTTGGGCACGCTTGCGACGGCGGTCGGGATCGCCAGATTGGCGAAGTTCACCTGATCGCGGATGCCGAAGACCACCACGAGATCGGCGACCGTCAGTCCGTGCGGCTGGTCGAAGGTGATGGTCACCGTCGCCGAACCCGCCTTGGCCGCGGAGACGATTCTGCCGACGGGGCGTGACAGAGACCGGTGGTTCTTGGCGCGCAGGCGAAGCTTGTAGTCGCGGGCCGGATTGGGGACGACCTGCGTGCGCTTGAACATGGCCGAGATCGCGCCGGCGCTGTCGATGGCAGAGCCGCTGAAGGTGACCTTTTCGAGCTGGGGCAGGATCTCGAACAGGGCGGCTGGCGCGAACGCATAGGCCCCCGCCGCCGCGACCAGCTGGGTGGCGGCCGTCGACACCGAGAAGGCAGCGGCATGGTTGCCTGCGATCGTGCCCGACGGCAGCGCATCGCCGCCCTCGGAGCGGACGTAGTAGCTCTCGTTCGTCGCGGTCGTACCCTCGAAGACGAGGCTCGATCCGTTGCGGGCATAGCCCAGCGGATCGGCCTTGATGATGGAGCCGCTTGTGAACGGTCCGGCCGTCACCGAGGGGATCGTGCCTTGCGGTCCGGCCGTGGCGGTAAAGCTCGTGGGCGTCGGCGTCGTCGCGATGGTAAGACAGGGATAGTTGAGGCGGCTGTCGGGGACGCCGAAGATCGAGACTCGCTCGCCGATCCTGAGGCCATGCGGCGCAGCGGTCGTGACGCTGAGCGTCGTGGCCGCCTGGGAGATCGAGCCGATGGTGACCGGGCCTGCCGGAACGAGCGGCACGACGCCCGGCCAGTCATCGGTCGAGACGAGCTCCAGCGAGAACTCCTGCCCGTTGATCCGCTGCGACAGCGAGATGCCAGCGGCGACGCGCACGGGCATGGTGAAGCTGTCGAGCGTCTCGATGATGGTTTCGGTCGCCTCGGAAAGCGGGTCCTTCGAGATCACGAGATAGCTCGCGCCCGCGACATTGCCGTCGACCTGCACGATGTCGCCGGGCGCGATCTGGACGGCGTTCCAGCGCGTGGTCGTGTCGAACGCCTCGAAGGCGTCGCGGAACTTCGTGGGCGCGCCAAGAATGCTGACCATCGGCGCGACGCGGCCATCCTGATCCTCCAGGGCAGCGCCGCGCACATGGCCCGCGATGCCGCCGGGCACGTCAGCGCCGCCGCCTGGCGCGCTCGGCCAGAGCAGATCCTTCTTCATCGCAATCTCCTGAGTATTGGGGTTCAGATCACGCGGTCGGCGCAGTGAAGGCGAGCGCGTAGAGGACGACGCGCACGCGGCCTGCCGTGAAGTTGCCGCCAGCCGCCGTGACCCGGATCGGCGTGTTGGCGTAGAAGGCGGTCGGGCCGATCACGCCGATGTTGTTCGAACCAACCGCGATGCCGAGCGAGCCGCCGAACTGGCTGGTGTTGCCGGCGACGCCTACCGAGTAGGATGTTGCACCTGTGATCGCTTGGGTGGTTCGCGAGGCAACGGCCAGCACGATCATGCGGTCGGCGATCACGGCGGTGGTCGTGTCGACGAAGGCGCCGGTCAGAACGAGTTCTTGCTCAAGCGCCACCAGCCGGATCGCGCCGCCATTGGGCGTGCCGACGATGCGATCGCGCCATTCGGCGTCCGCCCAGACGACCGTGAGCCGCTCGTCCTCGACATCATAGCGCCAGCCGGTGACGGGCACGTAGAACGCCCAGGCATTGACGTTCCAGTGGGCGATCCGGCCCGCTTGTCCGGCCCATGCGCCGGTCGCGCCGGAGGGCACGATCCAGCGCTCGCCGTTGACAGGTGATCCGGGCGGGGTTGTCAGCGTCCGGCTGCGCACGCTGCCCTGCACGAGCGCATCGAGCCGGATCAGCGCCTCGTTATGTGTAACCTCCTTCTGCGCCTGCCCCTGCAGGATGAAGGGAAGGCCAAGGTTCGGTGTGGTCATGACGGCTCCTTCAAGGCGCTCGGTCGGAGCGCCTTGGTCGGGTTTCGGGATCAGATGGCCGGCGTCAGATGATCGGGGTCAGAGCGTCGCCACGGCCGGCGTGCCACGTCCGATCGCGGTCGAGAGCTGGACGACGCGGACGGTGACGCTCGCCTGCGCCGATCCGAAATCGGTGACCTGCTGGGCGGCGGTGTAGATCGCGGCAGGCGCGGACGCGGGAAGCGTGCGCACCACGGTCGCGCCGTTCATCACGTCGACCTCGTAGCGCTCGGTCTCTTCGTTGACGGGAACATCCGTCAGATCGCGCCACCAGCCGCCATAGCGGGTGCGGCGGACCCAGCTGATCGACAGATCGCCCGCGCCATTGCGCGCGCCCCGCACATGCGCGGGCGACCATGGCTTCAGGGCCTCGCCGCCATTCGCAAAGCTGATCTGTCCGGACTGATCGCCGGTCGGCCCCTGCGGCGCCGGCGCGAAACGCCAGGCGATGGCGAGGCCAATGCTGGAAGCCGAGAAGGTCGGCCGCTCAAGCCGGCCGGGATCGAGCAGCACGAAGCGCGAGCCGATCGGATGTGTCGCGATCCGGTGCTCCGTCCCGAGCCGCCCGCGCAGCAGGCGTGAGAGTCGATAGCGTCCCGGCCCGATCAGCACCGCGTTGGCGAACTGGATGATCTCGCCATTGATCAGCGCGCCGTTCGCGCCATCGAGGATACGGGCATCGGGCAAGCTTTCGAGCGAGCCGAAGGCGAGTTGCACCTCGACAGTGTTGCCATTGTCCCAGACATGCGCCGGTCCCGGCGCCAGCGCGGTCACGGCGTCGCCGATCACCGAGGCCACGTCGGCGACGCCAGAGACGGTGTAGTCGAGCCCGTCCGCTGTGGGCCGAAACAGCGAGACGCCCCGGAACGGCGCGCCGCCGAGCGAGCACGCGGCCATGTAGAACGAGGTCGCTTCGCCTGCCTCGGCTTCCGTCAGCAACGGCAGGTCCATCAGTTCGACCCGCGTCGGCGCGGCGGTGTCGGGCACGTTCGGCTGCAGGTCGCCCGATCCGGTCGGAACGGTGACGAACTGCGGCAGGTCGCCATCGGTCGCGACGCCGCGCACCAGCACGAGCCCCGGCTTGCCATAGGTCACGGACGTCACCCGGAAGCGGCGGATCGCGCCATCGACCGGCACTTCAATCACGTCGGTCGGATCGATGCGGATGGCCCGGGTCGGCAGCTTGGCTTCCAGCGTGACGCGGCCTTGCCAGATCTCCCGGAGCGCGCGCTGGGCGATGGTCTGGGCTTCCTCGACCGAGAGGATCAGCGGCAGCGAGAAGGTCGTGACGCTGCGCGATGTGCCAAGCTGCCGCCGGCCCGTGACGGTCGAACTCTGGTAGTCGCGGGCCTCGTCGAGATGCACGACATCGATCGAGATCGGCAGTTCGACATCCTGCGCGCGCTCGATGCGGATGCGCGCCCGGTCGCCATCGCCTTCCGCCGCGCCGAGATCGTTGCCGTCGATGGCGACGATGGTGCCGCCGCCGCGCTTGACGAAGCGCAGCACCCCGCCGCTCTCCACAGCGTCGAAGAAGAACGCGGTCTGCAGGACGGAGATCATCTCGCGCAGCGACTTGCGCTCTGACACCACGTAGCCGGACACCTCGTCAGTGAGGCTCGTCACGTCGATGTCGGCATTGGAAAGCCCGGCGCGAAGGCACAGATCGCGCACGATCTCGGAGAGCTGCATGTTGCCGATCTTTCCCTGAACCCAATGGCCGAGGCGATAATTGTCGCCGTCCTGCCAGACCCGTTTCAGCGACGGGAAGAAGGGGTAAGGCCTCGCATCCCAGCACCAGAGGAAGCGCGGCCCGACCATCCGCCGCCCCTGGCCGTCGAACGGATTGTTCGAGAGGTTGCGCCACCAATCCTCGGTGCCCTTGATGGCGACGCGCTGGACCACGCGGTCGACGGATCGGTTCGAGTACCAGGGGTAGAAGCTCTCGGCGGATTTCGGATCGACGAAGACATTCGGGCGGTTCGGCGAGCAATGGACCGACGGGAAGCCGTATTCGGTGAGCCAGATCGGCTTCATCCGCGGCGTCCATGCGCTCGCAGGTCCCGTCGGCACGCCTGCCACGCGCGGGGTGTGGGCGTTGTCCCACCACCAGCGCAGGTCCTTGAGCGCCCAGAACTGTTCGGTGATCGGCGCTTGGATGCGGTTGGCGCCGCGCCCACCGAGATCCCGGTCGGCCTCGCTCGCATAGAAGTAGCTGATCAGTTCGCCCGAACCCCAGCCCGCGCCGATCGCCGCCGGGTCGGTCAGCGAGCGGTCGGCGTCGGTGATGGGGAAATAGGCGTCGATGCCGACTGCATCGATGTTGCTGTCGGCCCAGAGGGCGTCGAGCGGGAAGTCCACATTTGCACCGCCCCGATCATGATAGCGGTATTCCGACCAGTCGGCGGCGTAGGTGACGGTGCAGTTCGCCCCGAGCCGCGTCTTAGCCTCCGCCGCGATCTGTCGCCAGAACGGCACGGCAGGATAGACCCCGCCCGCATCCCGGATGCGGTTGATGCCGACCATCTCCGAGCCGACGGCGAAGGCGTCGACGCCGCCCGCCTGCTCGCAGAGCGTCATGCAGTGGCGGATGAAGCGCAGATACCCCGCCGGGCGGTTAAAGAACCCGGCCACATCCGCCGCAGGGCCGGTGATCCTGCCGCGCCAGGGGAACGGCGCCGGATCGGGCGGCGGGATGTCCATCATGATGAAGGGATAGAAGAGGACCTTGTAGCCCCGCGCTTTCAGCTCCTGAACTGCCCGGATGGGATCAGACCTTGACCGCCTCGCAGGAGAGGACGAGCCCCATGGGATCGGATGCCGGCGAGCCGATGATTTTGAAGGTCTCCGTCCCGATCACGACGAGATCGCCCTCATCGATTGCCGCAGCATCGGTCCTGCGCAGGTCGATGAGAACGGTCGCCATCAAGGCGCGGGACGCGCCGAACTCGACCACGGCGTCCGGGCGGCGGCGGATGACGCGAACGGGGACACTCGGGCCGACGCCGCCTGCTTGCCATATGGCGGTTTCGCCGAGGTTTGGGTCCGCGAACAGGGTGTCGAGCGCGGCACGAAAGGCCTCCACGGATTTTCCTTTCCTTAGGAAGTTTCATGCCATATAGTTTTTCTAGAAAGGAGACGCCCATGACAACTCTTCTGTCCGCCGCCGCCCGCCCGGAAGCCGGCCCGGTTGTCACCAAGGCTGCTCTTCGTGCCGCGGATCAGTTGGGCGTGACCGCACGGATCCTCGCCACCGTCATCGGTGTCAGCGAGGCGACGGTCTCGCGCATGAAGCGCGGCGAATTCGGTCTTGAGCCTGGGACGAAGCCGTTCGAGCTGGCGATCCTCTTCGTGCGTCTGTTCCGCTCCCTCGACGCAATTGCGGGAGGCGACGCCAGGATCGCGGCAAGCTGGCTCGTCAATCCCAACACCGCTCTCGACGCCCAGCCGATCGAGAAGGTGCAAACCGTGAGCGGACTCGTCGATGTCATTGCCTATCTGGACGCGCGTCGCGCTCTCGTCTGAGTTCCGTCGCTTCGACGGCGCGTGCTGGCGGCTCGTCGAGGCTCAGCACCGTGTCTCGACCTTGAAGCTGACCGACACGCTCGCTGAACAGTCCTTGCTAGAAGACCTAATCGAGGAGACGAAACCCGCGATCCCGCCGGACTGCCGCCATCTTGATTTCCTGCTGGCGACGCCGTTCCGCTATGGCGCGATCTATCCTACAGGGTCCCGCTTTCGGCGCGCAGGGCGCACGCTTGGCGTCTACTACGCGGCGGAACACCCGGCGACCGCCGTCGCCGAGATGGCGTTCTACCGGCTCCTGTTCTTCGCCGAGTCGCCCGCCACGCCCTGGCCCTCCGACGCGGCCGAGTACACGGCCTTCTCGGCTGCGGTGTCGAGTGAGCGACTGCTCGATCTGATGAGCGAACCGCTCTCGCAAGACAGCGGCCTCTGGACGGATCTCACCGACTACGGTCCCTGCCAGGCCTTCGCTGACGCCGCCCGATCGGCGGATGCTGATGTGATCCGCTATCAGTCGGTGCGCGATCCAGATCGACGGGCCAATCTCGCGATCCTGATGTGCCGCGCCTTCGCAAGGCCTGCACCGGTCGACCGACAAACTTGGCGCATTCGGCTCAGCCCATCCGGTGTCCAGGCCCTATGCGAGTTCCCTCGACAGGGGGTTGAGTTTCCGCGTGGAACCTTCGGCGCCGATTCGCGGATAGCGACCCTCAACTGGGACCGTGGCGACCTTTAGGCCACGCCGTTCAGCCGCACACGGCCGATCGTATCGTTGGCGCCGCCTGCTACGGGCTCGGTCGCTGCGCCGATCAGGGTGTTCGATGCGATCACGGTCGTCGCGAGACGTGCGGCGTTGTCCCAGTAGATGCGCGCGCCGACGACCCATGCCTGGGACGGGGCCTTGCGCAGTTCGACGACGCCTTCTGTGAGGGTCTCGACCTCGGCGTTGATGGCAGCCGATCCGGTCGCGATGCCGAAGATCGCGCCGACCAGCAGTCCGTCACCGGAAGCCACGGCATAGGGGGCGGGAAGCGTGATGGTGTTGCCGGGCTGGATGTAGCCGCGCATGGGACTTCTCCGAGGGGGTCAGGTGTTGGGGAAGAGTTCCGGCGGCGATTACGCGCCGGGATTGCGGTAGAGGCCGCGCCAGTCGATCGCCTTCGCGCCGAAGTCGAGGCGGCACTTGATCTCGACACCGTCGACGTCGAAGCCGTTGCGCGTCTCGATGTAGGCGCCCTGCTGGCCTTCGAGATAGGCGTACTCGATGGTGTCGATCTGGGCGGGGTTCGCTGCCAGATACCAGGCGGTAAGGCTCGCGGCGTCGAGACGAGGCTCGGAGATCGGCGTCAGAGTTCGGATCGAGGACGGGACCACGTTGCCGGTCTGGGCAGGCACGAGGTTTTGCGCCACCAGCTGCTCGGCGGCGAGTTCGAGCGATGCCGGCACGATGAGATAGGCGGGCCGGACATTGAGGATAGTCTTCTTGTCAAGCCCCGTCTGCCGGGCCATGGCCGCGCGCGCCGCGCCGATCGCGGTGACGCTGAGCGCGGTGGCCGGGTTCGCCAGATTGCCGTGGTTCTGGTGGAACAGCGCAATGGAGTCGCTCATGGCGGCGTTGGCCAGGATGATGCCCCAGACCACAGCCGTGCGCGCGCAAGTTCAGTTTGCCCGGTACTGCCTTCACCGAGCGCCTCAATTTCCGTTTCACGGCTGGTTAGGTTCAGTCCGAGATAGGACGAGCTGACGAGGCTCGGGTCAGCACGAACCACTGTAACGTGACTGTCTACAATAGTGGGTTCTTCCAGCTCAACAATTTGGGCAACACGCCCGAGAGTGCCTACCCCTGTCGAGTTGACCAGTACATCTCCAATCGCAAGCAATCGGCCATCTATCATCCGTCTCTCTGGGTCATGGCGGCGTGCTGGGCCGGGATCCACCTGCCGATCCCGAATGCATTTCTGGTTCAGAACGCGCACTCCGCCTGCGGCTGCATAGGAAGGCGAAATGCCTCTGCGAAGTTCGGTTGTCATCGCTCCAAGGTTGGCCATTCCCCACCCCTCCGGCTTACCTTCATCGTCGAGGCGGTCAGGGAAGAGGGACCAGATGTCCGGGGCGAGGTAGGGCGGGCGGCCTTCCATCTTGGCGCGGGTCGGGCCGAAATCGACGAACCAATCCTTGAAGATCGCCCGCGCCATCGCCTCCAGCGTCTCGTTCATCCGCCGGTTAAGCCTTATTTTCTCGTCGAGCGTCGACATAAGCGCGCCAATGGGGCGCTGGAGTTCCATCGGTGGTATAGAGAGCACGAGAGATCGTTGAGAGGTCAAGCTTACGTAGCCTGCCATATCGGTTTCGCCCGAGCGAACCTGGAATTCTTCGGCGAATTTCGGCCATCTCATATATAGAAAATCTTGATTTAAAATATCTTCGTTTGTGCTTCGCCAGAATGTTGTTTGTGGGCTGCACACAAACTCCGGGGCATCTAAGGGTGCTCGCGCTATTCTCCCAACTGTGCCCTTGTGCGAAATTATGACGTCTCCAGGTTTCCCAATTCCTTTAGTGATGCGTTCCCGAGCCCTATTGTTTATCTTCGACGCACTGTCAAACAGAACAGCGCCATCTGACATGTCGGCCGCCCTGATAAAGGCCACACCGATATCCCCAAACTCGTCAGGCCTCGGCCTCGACTCCCCATGGTTTCCATCTTCGACGCGCAATATGCCCCTTGACTGAAGATTGATGACAGTATCGATTATCCATTCACTCATTGATGACGACCTTAGCGAGTGTTTGGCGGATGATCGCGGCAAGTCGATCTGTCTCACGAAAATGGATTTCTAGCTCTGCCTGAAAACGCGATAGCCTCTCTACGCTCAGGACCTATTAATGTCGTTCTGGATGTGATTCACAGTCTCCATTGAGGGGCCGAGGCCACAAATCCCCGCGCGGGAGCGGACGGAGCGAGGCTCCGACGTCTTACCCATTACCCATCTGGCGCGCCGCCGCGCGCCGGCCGCTCCCGCATCCCTCCACCTCGCCATCGGCGGGGATGTTGGTGCTGGGGCGTTCGCGTTCATGCTTCCCCCTCCCCAACCCTCCCCCGCTTCGCGGGAGAGGGGGCCGGTCGCGCTGGGGGAGAGGTCGGGGTGACAGCTGCCATGGCGGGCAAAGTCCCACCCTGACCGGGCGCACGAACGTTCCCTCTCCCGCAAAGCGGGGGAGGGCTAGGGAGGGGGCAAAGCGCGGGAGGGATAGTGAGAGGGCAAAAAGCCCGAGCGGGAGAAAGGCGGGAGGAGGCGCGACACAAGGCAGCAGCCCGAACACGACACACGGGAGGAGAGGACCAGGAGCACGGCCATGGATCAGCCCACAGCCTCAGGAGCAGCCGGCGATGACGGCTTCAAGGTGGCTCGCTTCGCCGCGCCGCTCCGCCATGGCGTGGTGGAAAGCATCCGCACCGCCATCGCCCTCGGCCGCTTCCGTGCCGGCGAGCGGCTCCCCGAGCGGACCTTGTGCGATTTGACGGGCGTCAGCCGCACCTTGGTGCGGGAAGCCCTCAGGCAGCTGGAATCCGAAGGGCTGGTGACGGTGCTGCCCCATCGCGGGCCCATCGTCGCGGGCCTCACGCCCGAGCAGGCGGAAGGCATCTATGAGGTGCGCTGCGAGCTGGAGGGGCTGGCGAGCCTTCTCTTCGCGCAGCGGGCCGATGGGGCGGCGCGGGTGGCCCTGCACGCGGCGCTCGAGGGCCTGAAGTCCGCGAGCCTTGCCACCGATCCCATTGCGTGGCTGACCGCCAAGACCCAATTCTATGATGACCTCATCGCGGGATCGGGCAATGCGGCGGTGGGACAGAGCCTGCATCTGCTCAATTGCCGCATCACGGTGCTGCGCGCCACCTCGCTGGAGGCGCCGGGCCGAGCGGAGCAGTCCATCGCCGAACTCGCCGCCTTGGTGGAGGCGCTGATGGCGCGGGACGGCGTGGCGGCGCGGGAAGCGGCGCGCCATCATGTTCGCATGGCGGCAAGCGTCGCCATCGCAAACCTGCGTCGCTCTCAGGAGGGCGCGGAGTGAGGCGGCGTGCCCCGGTTGGACAGAATGAGTCCGCCCACGATGGCGGCCGCGCCCACCAGCTGGAACAGGGCCAGCGGCTCGCCCAGCAGCGTCACCGACAGGACCAGCGAGGCGAGGGGCATCAGATAGAGGAACGGACCCGCCCGCTCCGCGCCGAGCCGGGACGCGCCGAAGATCCAGAACAGATTGCCCACCAGGGTCGGGCCGAAGGCGATATAGGCCGTGGCCGCCGCTACGTCGGTGGGCGGATGGAGGGACAAAAGCGGGTCCGCGCCACCCAGCAGCAGGAAGCCCGCATAGACCGGCAGGATGATGAAGACGAAACCGCTGCCGGCCGTCAGCGTGGTCAGGCTGAGCGCCGGGATGGGCAGCGGCCGGGCGCCGAGCGCCAGGGTGTACCAGGCAAAGACCATGGCCCCGAGCAGGGACCAGAGATTGCCGATGCGGAATTCGAGCACCGACAGGCCGGCAAGGGACCCCTTCATGAGGATCACCACCACGCCCGCCAGTGCCAGGAGCACGCCCGCAATCTGCCGGCCCGTCACCCTGGGCGCGCCGGCCAGCGCCGTGAGCACCACCACCCAGACCGGCGTGGTGGCATTCAGCAGCCCCACCTCCAAGGCAAGGCTGTAATAGGCCCCGGCATAGAGAAAGAGCGAGAACATGCCGACGCCGAGGATGCCGAGCAGCACGATCCGCCCGGCATGGGCGCGCACCACGGCCCGGTGCCGCCACAGGCCGGGCAAGGCGAAGGGAAGCAGCACCGCCAAGGCAAGGCCCCAGCGCCAGAAGATGAGCGAAGCCAGCGGCAGCGCCTCATGGATGGCCCGCGCCGCCACATGGTTGCTGCCCCACAATATGGCGGTGGCAATCAGCGCCAGGCGCGCGGAAACGGCCTGCGGCCGGAGGGTCGCCCGTCCGGCCGCAGCTGGGGTCGCTAGGGGTTCCGCCGGCCCGCTCAGTGTCCGCCCCCATGAGCCGCGCGCTGGGAGACGTGCCAGGGCAGGAGCAAGGTCTCAAGTCCTTCCACGATGTAGAAGAGCAAGGTGCCGAGAAGGCCGAGCAGGATCAGGCACACGAAGACGCGCGGCGTGTCGAACTGGCCCTGCGCGGTGAGGATGGCAAAGCCGAGGCCCTCCGATCCCGCCACGAACTCGCCCACGATGGCCCCCACCAGCGCGAAGGAGATGGCCACCTTCAGCCCGGCAAAGACGCTGGGCAGGGCATTGGGAAAGCGGATCTTGCGCAGGATGTCGAAGGTGGAGGCGCGGCTTGCCTTGGCGAGATTGACCATGTCCGGGTCGACGGTGCGCAGGCCCAGCACCGCGTCGATCACCACCGAGAACAAAGCCAGCATCAGGGCGATGGCGATCTTGGGTTCGATGCCGGTGCCCATCCAGATGACGAAGAGCGGCGCCAGCGCCACCTTCGGCACGGAATTGAGCGCCACCAGCAGCGTATAGACCGTGCGCTCCAGGAAGCGGGAATGCACGATGCCCACCGCCAGCGTCAGGCCCAGCACCACCGCAAGGCCGAAGCCGGCCAGCGTCGTGTAGAGCGTGAACAGGGTCTGGCGCAGGAAATAGCTGGGCGCCAGCAGGAACTCCTCCAGAATCAAGGCCGGCGAGGGCAGGATGATGGGCGCCGGCTGGAAGATGCGCACCGCGCCCTCCCACAGCACCAGCACACCGAGGATGAGCCCGACCACCATGCCCGCCTCCCGCAGCGCCGCCAGCAGGCGGGGCATGACGCGGCTGGGCATCTGGCCGGGGGCTTCCTGGCTGGCGGGCATGACGGCAGTCTCCGGTCCGCTCATGAGGCATCATCCTTCAGCACGCCGAGGCTGGCAAACAGATGGCGGATATGGGCGGTGTACCGCCCGAACTCCGGCGTCTCGCGCAAGGCGAGGTGGCGGGGCCGGGGCAGGTCGATGTCGATGACCTCCACCACCCGGCCGGGATTGCGATCCATCATCACCACCCGGTCGGACAGGAAGACGGCTTCCGCAATGCCGTGGGTGACGAAGACCACGGTCTTTCGCGTATCCTGCCAGATGCGCGCCAGCTCCAAATTGAGGTCGTCCCGCGTCATGGCGTCGAGGGCGCCGAACGGCTCGTCCATGAGCAGGAGCTTGGGGTCGCACAATAGCGCCCGGCAGATGGCCGCCCGCTGGCGCATGCCGCCGGACAATTCCCAAGGGTGGCGGTTCTCGAACCCGCCGAGCCCGAACCGCTGGAGCAACTGCCCCGCCCGCTCGCGCATGGCGGCACGGTTGAGGCCGGCAAACTCGGCGGTGATGAGCACATTGTCCAGGATGGTGCGCCAGTCCAGCAGCACGTCCCGCTGGAACACGATGCCCATGTCCTCCGGCGGCCCCTTCAAGGGACGCCCCTGCACCGCGATCTGCCCGCCGCTCACCGGCTCAAGGCCGGCGATGCACTTGAGCAGCGTGGACTTGCCGCAGCCGGAGGGGCCGAGGATGGAGACGAACTCCCCCTCGCGCACGGCGAGCCCGATGTCCTTGAGGGCATGGACCGGCCCGCGGGGCGACCCGTAGGTCTTGCGGACCTGTTCGATGGAGAGATAGGCCATGGCCGTCCGTGCGGGAGCGGGATGGGGGGTGGGGGTGTGCGCGTTCACTTCACGAAGTCATTGGTGAAGTAAGAGGACGGGTCCACACCCGGCTTGATGGCACCCGCCGCTTCCAGCGACTTCTGCGCCCTCGTCCAGTCCTCGGGCGACTGGTAGCCGATGGGCTTGCCCTTGGTGTTGGGGGTGTCGAAGAAGTCGATGGTCAGCTTGATCTGGTCCATCAGCACCTTCTTGTTCAGCTTGGCATCGGGCCGCTGCTTGATGATTGCATCCGCCGCCTCTTCCACATGGCCGTCCTTGATATAGGCCCAGGCCTTCTGCTGCACGCTCACCAGGGACTGAAGCGCCGCCTTGCGGCCCTCGATGGTCTTCTCGGTGGCGATGAGGCCATAGCTCGGAAAGGCGATGCCCACGTCCTCGGCGAGGATGGCCTTGGAGGGACGGGCGGCCTCCGCCACCGGCAAGGCGGAGGGCTCGGTGGACATGAGGCCGTCGGCCCGCTTGGCGGTGTAGGTGCCCCAGAGCGCGGCGGGGTCCACGAACAACACGTTCACCGTCGTGCGGTCGAGCCCGCCCTGCTTCAGCCAGTAGTCGATGAAGGGCGCCCAGGGGCTGGCGGCGAACACGACCAGGCTCTTGCCCTTGAAGTCGGCCACCTTGGAGATGGGCGAGTCCTTGTCCACCAGCACAGCAAGGTCGGTGCGCTTATCCCAGCCGGCGAAGCCCTTGGCGGTGGAGCCGTTCTCCCGGGCCTGCGGCAAGAGGCCGAGCTGGATCTGGCCCACATCCACCTGGCCGGCATTGACCAGTTGCAGCGTGTTGCCCGAGCCGCGGCCATCCTGGACGTCCACGTCGAGCCCGGCCTCCTTGAACCAGCCCTTCTCCTTGGCCAGGTGCATGCCCGCATGCACGCCCCAGGGGGAGAAATCGAGCCGGACGGTGAGCTTCTCCTCGGCCCGCAGCGGCGCGGCGGAGAGGGTGGCGGCGAGGAGGGTGGCGATGGCGCAGGAGCGCGCGAGAAGGCCGCCGAAAGCGAACATGCTCATGCTGTGTGGTCCCCTTCTGGATTTTGAAATGAGACTACATGGTCCAATTCCATGCGCAAGACGTTTTCTACGCCACCATCTGCAAACATTTCGTGCGCATGATCTCTTGACGGGAAATCCGCCTATAACTAACCATTTAGTCCAATAATTCCGGAGGCATCACCGTGGCAGTCTCATTGAGCCCAGCGCCGGACGGGCGCGCACCGTCCGGGTCCGGCGCGCGCATCGGCGTCGACATTGGCGGGACCTTCACGGATCTCGTCCTCGCCGATGGCGCGGGCGCCGTCTTCCATCGCAAGGTGTCCTCGACGCCGGCGGCGCCCGAGGCGGCGGTGCTGGAAGGGGTGGCGGCCATCATCGCGGACGCCGGGCTCGACCCGGCTGACATCGCCGAGGTGGTTCACGGCACGACGGTGGGCTCCAACACGTTGCTCCAGAAGGTGGGCGCGCCCACCGGCCTCATCACCACGCGCGGCTTCCGCGACGTGCTGGAGATCGGCCGCCTGCGGACCCCGTCCATGTTCGACCTGCAATGGGAGAAGCCCCAGCCCCTGGTCGCCCGGCGCCATCGCCGCGAGGTGACAGAGCGCATCGCCGCCGACGGGACCATCCTCGTTCCCCTCGACGAGGCGGAACTGATGGCGGCGGCCGAGGATCTGGTGGCGGCGGGGCTGACCTCGCTCGCCTTGTGCTTCCTCAACAGCTACCGCAATCCCGTGCATGAGCGCCGCGCAGAGCTGCTGCTGGCGGAACGCTTCCCGAAGGTGCGCATCACCTCTTCGGTCTCGGTGCTGCCGGAAGCCAAGGAATATGAGCGCACCTCCACCACGGTGGTGAATGCCTATGTGCGGCCGGTGCTGGAGCAGTATCTGACGCGCCTGGAGCAGGGGCTCGCGGCGGCCGGTGTCAGCGCGCCCTTGCTGGTGTGCAATTCCAACGGGGCGCTCGCCTCCTCCCAGACGGCGCGGGAAAAGCCGGTCTTCTTCATCTCCTCCGGCCGGGCGGCCGGCGTGGTGGGCGGCTCGCGCCTTGGCGAGGCCTTGGAGCTGAAGGATCTGGTGGTGTTCGACATGGGCGGCACCACCGCCTCCGCCTCCCTGGTGCAAGGGGGCGAACTGATGCGGGTGAGCGAGTACGAGTTCCGCGCCGGCATCTCCACGCCCAGCCGCTTCATCAAGGCCGGCGGCTACATGATGAGCGTGCCCACCGTGGACGTGGCCGAGGTGGGCTCGGGCGCCGGGTCCGTCGCCTATGTGGACGAAGGCGGGCTGATGCGCGTCGGGCCGGTCTCGGCGGGGGCGGATCCCGGTCCCGTCTGCTACGGCATTGGCGGCACGCGGCCGACCGTCACCGATGCGAACCTGGTGCTCGGCTATCTGCCGGCCGCCCTCGCTGGCGGGGCGCGGCCCTTGTCGGTGGAGGCCTCCCGCGCGGCCATGTCCCGCGATCTCGGTACCCCCTTCGGCCTCAGCGCGGAAGCCGCCGCCCATGGCGTGCGCGAAGTGGTGAATGCCAACATGGCCCGCGCCATCCGCGCGGTGACGGTGGAGCGCGGCGTTGACCCGCGTGACTTCACGCTGGTGGCCATTGGTGGTTCAGGGCCGGTCCACGCGGCCGACATCGCCCGGCTGCTGGCCATGCCCCGCGTGCTGGTGCCGGCCTCACCCGGCGTCTTCACCGCCATGGGCATGCTGGCGGGGGATGTGGAGCGCTACTTCATCCGTCCCTTCCCGTGTCGGCTCGACGCGCTGGATACGGAGGCGGTGGAGGCGGTGCTGGCCGAGCTTTCCGACGAAGCGCGCCGCGCGCTTGAGGAAGAAGGCGTCGCGGCGGACCATGTGCGCCTCTCGCCCGAGATCGACATGCGCTTCCGGGGGCAGGAAGTGTCGCTGGCGGTGCCCTATCGCGCCGGTGACGTGGCCTCTCTCAAGGCCGCCTTCACCAGCGCCTATGAGGCCATCTATTCCTACTCCTCCGCGGACACCATCGAGGTGGTGAGCCTGCGCCTGATCGGGCGGGGGCTGCGGCCCGGCAAGCTGGACTTCAAGGCGCGCCGCGCGGAAGCGGCTCAGGCGGCGGAGCCTATCGGCGTGCGCACCGTTCATTTCGGCGCCGAGCGGGGCACGCGGGAGACCCCGGTCTATGACCGGCGTGCCTGCCCGGCCTCCCTCACCGGCCCGGCCATCCTGGAAGGAGCGGACAGCACGGTGGTGATCCCGCCGGATGCCACTGCCGAGGTCGACGCCCACAACAATCTCCTCATCACGCTGAGCTGACGGAGCCCGCCATGATCCACGCCCAGCCGACACCGCCCGTCAGCCCGCAGCCGAGCGCGTCGCTCGATCCCATCACCTTCGCGGTTCTCAAAAGCGCGTTCGAATCCATCGTCGATGACATGGCCTATACGGTTATGCGCACGGCCCGCTCGCCCATCGTGCGCGACGTGCTCGATTATTCCGCCACCATGTGCGACGCCGAGGGCCGCATCCTCGCCCAGGCCAAGACGGTGGCGCTGCATCTGGGCGCCGTGCCCGACGCCATGGCGGCGCTCCAGCGCCATTATGGCGACGACCTCCATCCCGGCGACGTGATCATCTTCAACGACCCCTATGATGGCGGCATGCATCTGCCGGACATCTTCATGTTCAAGCCCATCTTCGACGGGGCGCGGCATGTGGGTTATGCGGTGGTCATCTGCCACCATTGCGACGTGGGCGGCCGGGTGCCTGGCTCGAACGCCTCGGATTCCACGGAGATCTTCCAGGAGGGGCTGCGCATTCCGCCCTTGAAGCTGTTCGACAAGGGGGTGCGCAACAAGACCTTGTTCGACATCATCTCCAAGAATGTGCGTCTGCCGGATCTGGTAATCGGCGATCTGGAGGCGCAGCTCGCCACCTGCGCGCTGGGTGAGCGCGAGTTCCTGCGTCTCACCGGCCGCTACGGCATCGAGATGGTGGAACGCTTCCTGGCCGAGTTCCTGGATTATGGCGAGCGCCTGACCCGCCGCGCCTTCGCCCGCTGGCCGGACGGGCGCTACAGCTTCACCGATTACATTGACGGCGATGGCTTCGACGAGGCGCCCATTCCCATCCATGTGACCATTACCGTGGCGGGCGACCAGATCGGCGTGGACTTCGAGGGCTCGGCGCCGCAGGTGAAGGGCGCCATCAACTCGACCTTGTCCTTCGTGAAGTCCGCCACTTATCTGGCGGT
Organism: Aquabacter sp. L1I39; assembly: GCF_017742835.1. GTDB lineage: Bacteria > Pseudomonadota > Alphaproteobacteria > Rhizobiales > Xanthobacteraceae > L1I39. The sequence continues at coordinate 126,812 of NZ_CP072392.1, read as the reverse complement.
GCGCTGCGTGCTGGATCCGGACGTGCCCAACAATGCGGGCGTCTATCGCTGCATCGATGTGAGCGCGCCCAAGGGTTCGCTGCTCAATCCGGAATTCCCCGCGCCCGTCGCCGCCCGCGCGCTCACCGGCTACCGTGTGGTGGACACGGTGCTGGGCGCCCTGGCGGCCATCGTCCCCGAGCGGGTCTGCGCGGCCGGGGAGGGGGGCAATTCGGTGGTCTGCCTCGGCGGCTACGACAAGGCGACGCGCGAGCCCTTCATCGTTGTGGACATGATCAATGGCGCGCTCGGGGGCAGAGCCACCAAGGATGGCATCGACGCCGTCACCAATCCCTCCCAGAACATGTCCAACATGCCGGTTGAGATCATGGAGGCAACCTATCCCCTCATGATCGAGGAATATGCCCTGCGGGCCGATTCGTGTGGGGCCGGCCACAACCGGGGCGGGCTCGGCGTCGTGCGCCAGTATCGCCTGCTGGCCGAGGAGGCGGTGATGCAACTGCGCGCCGACCGCTATCTGAACCAACCCTATGGCCTGTTCGGCGGCGGGCCCGGCGCGCCCTCCCGCAACCTCTTGAACGAGACTGGCACGGTGGAGCTTCTCGCCAGCAAGGTGACGCGCACCGTCCATCGCGGTGCGGTGCTGCGCCATGAACAGGCGGGCGGCGGCGGCTATGGCGACCCGCTGGAGCGCGATCCTGCCCGTGTGCTGGAAGACGTGATCGACGGCAAGGTGAGCGAGGCCTTTGCCCGCGAGGGATTCGCCGTCGTCATCGCCGACGGTCGCGTGGACGAGGTGCGGACCAAGGCATTGCGCAGCGCCCGGCGCGGGGCGCAGGCATGACTGCGCTCTCGCGCTTCGCCATCAACCAGATCACCACCCGCGACCTGACCCTGGCGCAGGCGGTGGATGTCTATGCCCGATTGGGGGTCGGTGGCATTGGCGTGTGGACGCGATATCTGGAGGGCATCGGCGCGCCGGCCGCCGCGCGGCTCATCCGCGATGCCGGTCTGTTTGTGCCTTGCCTGTGCACCACCGCCTGGGTCAACCTGACCGACACGACGGCTTTTTCCGCCGCGCTCGACGAGAACCGCCGCCGGCTGGACGCCGCCGCCGAGATCGGCGCCAAGTGCCTGGTGGTGGTGCCCGGCGGGCTCGCCACGTGCGAGAAGCACCTGTCCGCCGCCCGCGCCCGCGTGGCCGATGCGCTGCACACCTTGCTGCCTCATGCCCGCGCCTGCGGCGTGGATCTGGGGTTGGAGCCGCTCCATCCCATGTATGCGGCCGAGCGGTCCTGCCTCAACACCACCCGCGCCTGCCTGGACCTGATGGACGAGCTCGGCGCCGGGACGGGGCTGGTGGCGGATGTCTATCATTGCTGGTGGGACCCGGATTTCCCCGACGGCCTGCGCCGGGCAGGGCCGGAGCGCATCCTCACCTTCCATCTGTGCGACTGGCTGGTGCCCACCCGCGACCTCTACCAGGATCGGGGCATGGTGGGGGACGGGGTGATCGACTTGGCCGGCTTCCGCCGGGTGCTGGACGAGATCGGCTATGATGGGCCGTTCGAGGTGGAGATCTTCTCCCGCCTGGACTGGTGGCAGCGCGATGGCGCGGAAACCGCACGCATCTGTGTGGAACGGTGCGCACCCTTGGTTGCACCCCGACCAATGCCGGTATGATGGCGCGGAGTTGAACCATGCCGGACGTCGCCATGCCCCAAGAGCCGCCAGACACGCCGTCGGACCTCCCCGAGGCCGAGCGCCCGTCTAAGGGAAAGCGCAAGCCGGCCGCGACCTCCGGGGAACCGGTGCGCAAGCGCGACACCATCCAGACCCAGGAACGGATTCTTGCCGCCGCCCAGGCGGAGTTCGCCCGGCGCAGCTATGACGGGGCGCGGGTGGATGCCATCATCGCTCGGGCCAAGGTGAGCAAGAACCTGCTCTACCACCACTTCCGGTCCAAGGAAGAGCTCTATGTCCGGGTGCTGGAGCGCACCTATGAGACCCTGCGCCGCCGCCAGGGCGACGTGCCGCTGACCGGCCTCGACCCGGTGGAGGCCATGCGGCGCCTGTGCGAGACCACTTTCCAGACTTTCGTGGACGAGCCGGACGTGATCGTCATGCTCAACACGGAAAACCTCTATCGCGGTAAGCACATCACCAAGTCGCCCATCATCCGCTCGCTCTATAATCGCCTGTCGGATTCAATCCAGACCATCCTGGCGGAGGGGGAGCGGCAAGGGGTGTTTCGCGCCGGCATCGATCCGGTGGAGCTCTATATCTCCATGTCCGGCCTCGGCTATTTCTACCTGTCCAACAAATATACCCTGTCCATGATCTTCGACCGCGACCTGAAACGGCCGGAGAACATTGCGCGGCGCAAGGCGCATATCGTGGACATGGTGCTCGCCTATCTCACCTCCGGGGCGGAAAAGCCGCTGCCCGCCGCACCGCAGGATGCGCCGGAGACGAAATCCACCCCGCGCCGCAAGAAGAAGGAGGAGACCTGAATGGCCCATGCCCTGAACAAGGACGCCCACGCGCCCGACGCCGCCCCCGCAATGGTGCCCAATCGCCCCGATCTCGACAGCGAGACCGTCTGGAATGCACGGGTGGAGCTTGCCGCCTGCTTCCGTTTTGCGGCCCGCCTCGGCATGCATGAGGGCATCTGCAACCACTTCTCCGCCGTCGTTCCCGGCTATGACGACCTGTTCCTGGTCAATCCCTATGGCTATGCCTTCGCGGAACTGAAGGCCTCCCACCTCCTGGTGTGCGACTTCCACGGCAATGTGCTCTCCGGGGAAGGCGTGCCGGAGGCGACCGCCTTCTACATCCATGCCCGCCTGCACAAGAACGTGCCGCGCGCCAAGGTCGCCTTTCACACCCACATGCCCTACGCCACCGCGCTCAGCATGACCGCCGGCGATCCCCTCATCTATGCCGGCCAGACGGCGCTGAAATTCTACGGCCGCGTCGTCGTGGACGAGGACTATAACGGCCTTGCCCTGGACGCCACCGAAGGCGACCGCATCGCCGCTTCGGTGGGGGATGCGGACATCGTCTTCATGAAGCATCACGGCGTGATGGTGCTGGGTCCCAACATCGCCGAGGCATGGGACGATCTCTATTATCTTGAGCGGGCCTGCGAGGTGCAGTGCCTGGCGCTGGGCACTGGCCGTCCGGTCATTCCGGTGAAGCCGGAGATTGCCGCCGCCGCCGCACGCCAGATGCGGGAAGGCGATCCCGAATCCGCCCGCCTTCACCTCGCCAGCATGAGGCGCACTCTCGATCGCGAGGAGCCCGACTACCGCACTTGATTGGGGGCCATTGGGCGGCGGCGCGAAAAGTGCCGCCTGTCCCCTTGCGTCCCTAGTATGATGATTTTACAAAAACGTATGATCATCGTTTGGGGAGCCTGATATGGCACGGCGGGTGCTCGGCGCGGCAATGGCGCTCTGTCTGGGGACCGGGGCGGCCTTCGCCCATTTCCAGGAGATCCTGCCCTCTGCGGACGTGCTGCCCGATGGCGGCCCCGTGACCGTGGACCTGGTCTTCACCCATCCCATGGAGGGCGGCCCGGCCATGGACATGGCCCGCCCCAAGCGGGTGGGTGTGAAGACCGCCGCTGGCGTCACCGACCTGTTGCCCAAGATCGCTAGCCAGACGGTGAACGGCAAGCAGGCTTGGCGGCTGGCCTATGACCTCAAGGCGCCCGGCGGCGCGCTTTTCTTCGTGGAGCCCCAGCCCTATTGGGAGCCGGCGGAGAACAAGTACATCGTCCACTATGCCAAAGTGTTCGTGGACGGCTTCGCCTCCGGCGAGGGCTGGGATGCCAAAGTCGGCCTGCCGGTGGAGATCGAGCCGCTGGTGCGGCCCACCGGCCTTTGGACCGGCAACCTCTTCCGCGGCCTCGTGCGCAAGGACGGCAAGCCCGTGCCCTTCGCCGAGATTGAGGTGGAATATGTCAATGACGGCTCGGTCAAGGCGCCCAACGAGGCCTTCATTACCCAGGTCATCAAGGCCGATCAGAACGGCGTCTTCTCCTATGCCATGCCGCGCGCCGGCTGGTGGGGCTTCGCCGCCCTGGTGGATGGCGACAAGCCCATGAAGGGCCCAGACGGCAAACCGGCAGCTGTGGAGCTGGGCGCCCTGATCTGGGTGAAGGCAACCGACATGAGCGCCCCGCCCGCCCCTGCCGCACCTGCGGCGCCCACCACAGCGAAATAGGCCCGCCATGGCGCATATCCCCGACGGCGTGCTCTCGCTCCCGGTCCTCGCGGGGGGCGGCGGGCTTGCGGTGGCGGGGCTTGCGGTGGCGCTGCGGCGCTTGCGGGAAGAGGACATACCCAAGGTGGCGCTGCTCTCCGCCGCCTTCTTCTGCGTCTCGCTGGTGGCGGTGCCGGTGGGCCCCTCCAGCGTGCATCTGCTGCTGTCCGGCCTCATGGGGCTGATGATCGGTTGGGCGACCTTGCCGGCGGTGGTGGCGGGGCTGGCGCTCCAGGCGGTGCTGTTCGGATTTGGCGGGCTCACCACGCTCGGGGTGAATGCGGTGAACATTGCCGGCCCCGGCATTCTCTTCGGCCTTCTTCTGCGGCCCGCCGTCCGCCGGGCGCGGCCGGGCCTCGCCGGCCTGGTGGGCGGCGCCTGCGCGGCGGCGGCGGTGGCCGGGACAGCCGGGCTTGTGGCATTGTCCCTGGCGCTCTCCGGTTCCGAATTCGTGCCCTCGGCGCGTATCATACTCCTCACCTACGTGCCCTTGATGCTGGGCGAGGGCGCGGTCACCGGCTTCGCGGTGGCCTTCCTGAAGACCGTCAAGCCGGAGGTCTTCCTCGAACAGCCCCTCCCGGTCGCCGAGGACAGGGGGGCTGAGGCGCCGTCCCCGGTGCCGTCCGGCAGCGTGCTCGCGTCTCGCGGGGATGCCCCATGAGGGATGTCCGGTGAACGCCGCCTTCCCGGCCTTCCGCGCCCTCTGCGCGGCCCTGGTGCTGGTGGTGCTCGGGGTGGCGCCTGCATTGGCCCATCGTCTGAAGGTCTTCGCCACCGTGGAGGATGGCGCCGTTACTGGCTACGCCTTCTTCATCGGCGGTGGGCGGCCGCAGGGGGCCCAGGTGATCTTCCGCACGCCGGGTGGCGCCGATCTGGCACGGACCGTCACCGATGCGGAAGGCGGCTTCTCCTTCCGGCCGTCCGTGCCCCAGGCGCTGGAGGTGGTGGTGAATGCCGGCGACGGGCATGTCGCTGAAGCGCTGCTGGCGGCTGATCGCTTTGGCCCAGCCGAGGCTGCGCCAGCGTCCCCAGCCCCTGCCCCAGACCCAGCGTCCGCCCTTGCCGCTGCCCCTGCTCCCTCTGCGCCGGCGGCCGGGTTGGGAGCGCCGGCTCCCCCTGCCTCCGCGCCTACGCCCTCCACCGCCTGCGCGCCCGATACCGCCGTCCTGGCCGGGCTGGTGGACGCAGCAGCGGACCGGGCGGTGGCCCGCCAGATCCGCCCGCTGCTGGAAGCCTATGAGGCGGCGGAAGGCCGGGTACGCTTCAATGACGTGATGGGCGGCATCGGCATGATCGTGGGCCTGGCCGGAACGGCCTTGTGGGTCTCGGCCCGGCGGCGGTCCGGAGCCGGAAAATGAGCTTGGCGGACACCGAGGCCGCTGCGCCGACTGTGGTTTCGGAACTCGATCCCCGCACTCGGCTCGTGGCCGCCTTCGCCAGCGTTCTCGTCGTCATCTCGCTCAACCACCTTCCGATCGCCGCCGTTGCCTTGCTGGCCGCCTTGGGGCTGGCGCTGGTCTGCGGGCTCGGCCCGTCCGCGCTCACCCGCCGCCTCGCCCACCTGGAAGGCTTCATGGTGGTGCTGCTGGTGCTGCTGCCATTCACCACGCCCGGTGTCCCGGTGCTGGAACTGGGCGGCCTTTCCGCCAGCCGCGAGGGCCTCGCACGGGCGCTCCTGATCGTGGTGAAGGTGAATGCCTGCGCGGCCTGTATCTTCGCGCTCATCGGCACGCTGGAGCCGGTGCGTGTGGGGCAGGCGGCGGCGCGTCTCGGCGCGCCGGAGGCGCTGGTGCATCTCTTCCTGATGATGGTGCGCTACGTGGCCGTCATCCGCGCGGAAACGGGCCGCCTGCGGGAGGCCATGCGGGCGCGCGCCTTCGTACCGCGCACAAGCCTGCACACCTGGCGCAGCCTCGGCCAATTGTGCGGCATGGTGCTGGTGCGGGCGCTGGAGCGGGCCGAGCGGGTGCACGAGGCCATGCGTTGCCGCGGCTTCGACGGCCGTTTCCCGGCCCCGCTCTCGGCCTTTGCCTTCGGCCCGGCGGACCGCGCCTTCGGGGTCGCCGTTGGCGCCGTCCTCGCGGTCCTCCTGGTGCTGGAGCATCTGATATGAGCCCACCGCTCCTCAGCCTCGATCAGGTGACGGTCCGCCGGGGCGAGGCCGTTGTCCTGCGCGCGGTGGATTTTCAGCTTCATGCGGGGGAGCGGCTGGCGCTGGTGGGGCCGAACGGGGCGGGAAAGACCACCTTGCTGCGCACCCTCGTGGGCCTGGAGCGGCCTACCTCCGGCCGCATCCACGCCTTTGGCCGGGAGCGGCGCGGGGAGAAGGATTTTCGCGAGGTGCGCGCCCGCGCCGCCTTTCTGTTCCAGGATCCCGACGACCAGCTCTTCTGCCCCACCGTGCTCGACGATGTGGCTTTCGGCCCGCTCAATCTGGGCCTCGACCGCGCGGCGGCGGCGGGGGAAGCGCGCGCCTGCCTCGACCGACTGGGCCTTCTTCACCTCGCGGACCGGGTGACGCACCGCCTCTCGGGCGGCGAAAAGCGCCTCGTGTCGCTTGCCGCCGTGCTCGCCATGCGCCCCCAGGTGCTGCTGCTGGACGAACCCACCAATGCGCTGGACGAGGCCAACCATGCCCGCATGCTGGAGGTGCTCTCCGGCCTCGACACGGCGATGATCCTGGTCTCCCACGACCGCTCGGTGCTGGAGCGCTTGGCCACCCGCGCCGTGGCGCTCAAGTCGGGCCAGCTTTCGGAGGCGCTCATCCATCGCCACGCGGTGACGCGGGAGGATTTCCACATTCACGGCCTCGATGCTGGCCACAGCCATGGCGCACCCGTCGAGACTCCTTAAGGCTGAGCCGGCGGCAGACCTTCCCCCACCTTCTGGAGCACGTAAGGGAAGAAGGGGTTGGAGGACATGCGCATCACCATGATGAGTGGAATGGTGAGGGCGCTGAACTCCCCGCGCCCGGCGGCGGTGCCGAGCGAGATGCCGAAATCATCGCCCGGCTCCGGCTGGAGCCCATAGAGCCCGTCCTGGAGCGGGAAGGGCACGGCGATGTGGGAGAGCGAATAGACTTCCGGCGGGAAGGCGAGCCCCAGCGGTTCGGCGCGTGCGGTGGTCTGTCCGGCCTCGGTGATGCGGGCGGATGCGATGAGGGTGTCGGGCGCGCTGTTGGTGATGATGGTGGTGCGATAGGGGCGTGGTCCCGGCGGCAGCAAGGTCTCCGCCGCGTCGAGCGCGATCACGCTCAGGAAATTGTTGAGCTGGGCGAGGCGGTTCACGTCGAACAGCATCAGCTCGCTGCCATTGGCCGGCAGGTGGCCATAGAGCCCGTCCACCATGTCCCGCGCCACCACCGTATGGTCGAGCAGCGACTGGAAGGTGAGGACGGGGGGCAGTCCTTCCAGGCGGCCCGCCTTCAGGTGACGGGTGATGTTGTCGCGCAGCGCCTGCGTGAGGCGCCAGGACTGGTAGCCGCCATTCACCGGGAAGGAATTGTACTTGAACGGGTTGAATTCCGGCAGGATGGAGAGCCACGCCGACTGCGCGAAATAGGGCACCACCGCCGGCCATCCGGCGAGCGGCGCGAAGCGGGCATAGGGGGTCACGCCCACCATCGGCGACACCAGCACCAGCCGGGCGGGCTTCACCAGCGTGGGATCATCGAGCGCATCGAGCGCATACATGAGCGCGAGCGCCGCCCCATTGGAATAGCCGGCCACATGCACGGGCAGCGTGCCGCCCGCCCGCCGCTTCGCCTCGCGCATGACGAGGCGGGTGGCCGCCATGAAGTCCTCCCACTCCGCGCTCTTCAGCGCGGCGGGCGTCGTGCCATGGGCTGGCAGGCGGATGCCGAGGGCGACGAAGCCGCGCTGGGCATAGAGGTTCGCAAAATGGCGCAGGCTGTAGGGCGAATCCGTCAGCCCATGGAGAAACACGGCCACGCCCTTCACCGGGCCTCGCGGCTCGATCACGAAGGACCGGTTCCAGTCCTGCGCGAAGCGGGGCGGATAGATGGGGCTGTCGGCGAAATAGCGATTGCCAGGCACCCGCGCTGCCGGGGAGAGCCGATCCGCCACATGGGTGCGGATCTCCTCCATCAGTTTGGCCTCGCGGGCGAGGTAGGCGGGCCAGTCCGCCCTGCCGAGCTCATCGCGCGTGAGTTCGGTGGGAGCAAACGTGTGCCAGGCCTCGAGCGGCGGCTCCATGCGCGCCAGGAACCCACGGCCGACTAGGGCCAAGGCGGTGAGGACGACAAGCAGCACCAGCAGGCGCCGCACCTGCCTGAACACGAACCCCATACCATTGCCCCCGGTCTCGTCCCTACAGCGCCGAATTCAAGGCGGCCATGCTCTTTGACGCCATCTAGTCACGGGGCGGGCGGGGAGGCAAATGGGCAATCGGGGGCGGCGGCCCCTCAGCGAGACCGGCCTTAAAGCCGGTCCATCTCAAAGTCCTGGCAGGTCAGGTCGAACTGGGAGAGGCCGTCCGCCAGGTAATCCGCCAGAAGCGGCATGCCCAGGAGATAGCTGGCCGTGCGCCCGTTGCGGGCGTCCGCCGCCTGCGCCTTGAGGGCGTCCCAGTCGGACAGCGTACCATCGCCCCGGCCGAGCCAAGTGAGCGCCACCAGTTCGATCTGCTCGTCCTCGTTCAGCGCGCGGATATGGCCGACGATCTCGGCGCGAGTGGGATCGTCGCCATGGTCCTCCAGCACCGCCGCCATTCCGTCATCACTGGCATTGGAGCCGTCGTCGGGATCGGTCACCACGTCCTTGGCGTCGAACTCCCGCGCCTTGATGATGATGAAGCAGACCGCTTCCAGCGGGATCGACAGTTCAGGCGCGTCGGCCATGTGCGGTCTCCGGACAGTGATGTGGGGCGATCAGGCCACCAGATGCTTTTCGATCTCTCCGACGGGAAGGTTCATGAGATCCTTGGCCACCTCCCCCTGCACGCGCGCCTTGAGGCTTGCCCCCATATGGTCGCGCACAATGCCGAGGGCGCGGGGCGGGGCGACCACCACGATGTGCTTCACCCCGTGGCTCTCCGCCGCCTTCTCAAGATGGTCGACGGCCTCCTTCACGAATTCGGCTTCCGCCTCTGCATGAAGGTCGGTCTCGGCGACTGCACTGCGGGAGACACCGGCGGATTCATGGACACGGCCCGGCCTGTCGGTGCCGAGCGCCCGCGTGGGCGGAACGGGTTGCACGGCCACGTCTATGGTCTTCAGGTCGAGATGGGCGGCGTCTCCCGCATTTTCCAGCACCAGCGCCTTGGCGCCGTCGCATAGGAAAACCCAACCCTTCCAGGGAACGGTGATCTTGGTCATGACACCCTCCGTCATCGCTCATCGCCAGAGGCGACCGGCGGCGATGATCCTGCCGGCGATGGTGCGCGCGGCAGGCGTGCGTGCCCTTGATTCCCATCAAGGGCACGGGAGGGAAACGCGCCGCCCCCGGGGCGGTTCCGCTTCAGGCGTCAGGACGGGCGGCCGGACAGGATCTCACGCTTGCCCGCATGGTTGGCGGGGCCGACGATGCCCTCGTTCTCCATGCGCTCCATCAGGCTGGCCGCCTTGTTGTAACCGATCTGGAGGCGGCGCTGGATGTAGGAGGTGGAGGCCTTGCGGTCGCGCAGCACGATGGCCACCGCCTGCTCGTAATGGTCGGACCCGTCCTCTGCCAGCGGGCTCTTGTCGAACACCGCCACGTCCTCGACCTCTTCTTCCTCGTCCACCTCGTCGGAGGTGACAGCCTCCAGATATTCCGGCCGCCCCTGCGCCTTCAGGTGGGCCACCACGTGCTCCACCTCCGCGTCAGAGACGAAGGGCCCATGCACGCGGGTGATGCGGCCACCATTGGCCATATAGAGCATGTCGCCCTGGCCCAGCAGCGTCTCTGCGCCCATCTCGCCGAGGATGGTGCGGCTGTCGATCTTGGAGGTCACCTGGAAGGAGATCCGGGTGGGGAAATTGGCCTTGATGGTGCCGGTGATCACATCCACCGAGGGACGCTGGGTGGCCATCACCAGATGGATGCCGGCGGCGCGGGCCATCTGGGCGAGGCGCTGGATGGCGCCTTCGATGTCCTTGCCGGCCACCATCATCAGGTCGGCCATCTCGTCGACGATGATTACGATGTAAGGCAGCGAGGCGAGGTCCATGGTGACCTCCTCGTAGGTCATCTCGCCGGTCTCCTTGTCGAAGCCGGTCTGGACCACGGAGGTAATCACCTCGCCCTTGGCGCGGGCTTCCGCCACACGCGCGTTGAAGCCCTCGATGTTGCGCACCTTCAGGCGCGACATCTTGCGATAGCGATCCTCCATCTCCCGCACCGCCCATTGCAGGGCGATGATCGCCTTCTTGGGATCGGTGACCACAGGGGTGAGCAGATGGGGGATGCCCTCATAGACCGAGAGCTCCAGCATCTTGGGGTCGATCATGATCAGCCGGCACTGCTCGGGGGTGAGCCGGTAGAGCAGGGACAGGATCATGGTGTTGATGGCCACCGACTTGCCCGAGCCGGTGGTGCCGGCCACCAGCAGATGGGGCATGCGGGCAAGGTCCACGATCACCGGCTCGCCGCCGATGGTCTTGCCCAGGCACAGGCCGAGGCGCGCGCGGGCATCCGTGAAGGCATGGGCGGCGAGAAGCTCGCGCAGCCAGACCGTTTCTCGGCGCTGGTTGGGCAGCTCGATGCCGATGACGTTGCGCCCTTCCACCACCGCGACGCGGGCCGAGACCGCGCTCATGGACCGGGCAATGTCCGCGGACAGGCCGATAACGCGGGAAGACTTGGTGCCAGGGGCCGGCTCGAATTCGTAGAGCGTCACCACCGGGCCGGGATTGGCGTCGATCACCTCGCCGCGCACGCCGAAGTCGCGCAGGGTCTGCTGGAGGGCGGCGGAATTGCGGTCGAGCGCCTCCTCGGAGAGTTCGAGGGCCGGCTCCACCGGGGGCGGCTCGGACAGGAGGTCGAGGGCGGGAAGCTCATAGCCCTCGTGCATCAGGCCGGAGGCGGCGACGAGCGGGAGCACCGGCAGGGCAGGCGCGGGCAGGGAGGGCAGGACCGGGGGCGCCGCAGGCGCGTCGGGCTCGGGCGTCGGCAGGGCTTGTGCATCGGGCTCGCAGGCGAGGGTCTCGACCACCGGCAAGGGCGCGTTCGCCTCCACCGTGGCGGCTTCCGTGGCCTCCTCGGCGGCAGATGCGATCCGCTCCTCTTGTGCCATTTCCACCGCGCCCGCTTCGGCGCCCTCGGCGGGCACGGTCCGATCCGCGACGGGCGCGGCGTCCGCCTCCGGAGCGGCGGCGGGGGCGAGGGAGGCGGTGGCGAACAGGGGCCAGCCGAAGGTGGCGGTGAAGGTGCCGGCCGCGCCGAGCGGGGGCACGGGAATGGCGGAGAAGGTCACGGTGGGAGCGGCGGCATCCCCGGCCGAGGCAACCTCGGGCTCAGGCTCGGGCGCGCGCAGGTCCTGCTCGCAGGCGGGGGCCGGCACCACCGGATGAAGGACGATGAGGCGGCCGAGGCGGAGGATGCTGGCGGGCAGGTCGTCCATCGAGGGGTGTGCGGTGGGGGCGATGGACAAGGCTTCCTCGGAAATGGCCACGGTCTGGTCGGTCTCGGCTGCGGCGGCGTCCGGCAGCGGGGTGGACTGTTCGGACGGCGCCGCGTCGGTCTGCGTCTCCGGCGCATTCAGGGGCGTGCCGGCCAAGGTCGGTTCAGCCGACGCGGCGGCGGGCGATTCGGGCGCGGACAATGAAGGGGCCACCTCCCCGGCATCGGCCGCCGCTGGGGCGAGTGCCGCCTCAATGGTGCACCGCTCGGGAAGAGGGGCAGGATCCTCTGCTGCGGGGAGTGCCGCAGCCGTGCCCTCGCGCGCGGCGTCGGCGGCAAGGGCCTCCGCCAGGCGCCGCCGCAGCACCATGGGTTCGTTGGGGGCGGGCGCAAGCGCGGCGCCACATTGCGGGTCAGCGGGTGCCATGTTCTGGGCGGCAGGCGCCTGGGCGCCCCGCTCGGCGGCCAGGCGCGCGGCCCAGCTTTCTCCGGTCCAGTCGATGAGGACATCATCATCGTCGAGGTCCGCCGTCAGGGCGGCGGCGGGGAAGGAGGGCGCCTCCGGCAGGGTCCAGTCGCCGAGGGATTCCGGTTCCGGCGCGGCTTGCGCCTGCGGCTCGGGCAGGAGGTCGGGCGCGGGCGCGACCGGCACGGGCTCGGCGGCCGCAAGCGGTGCAAGCGCCGCCGCGGAGGATTGCAGCTCGCCCTTGCGGCGCAGGAACACGTCGGGGGTGCGCGTGAAACGGGTATTGGCGTCCAGGGTGAAGGGGCGCAGCCAGCTCGGCACCTGCTCCGGCTCGATCCAGGGCGACCGCGCCAGACTGCTCGACCCGCCGCTGCTTGCGGACGGGGAGAAGACGGAAGCATGGGGATCGGGCGGGCGATTCCAGGATGACATGTGCGTCCAAGACCCTTTGCAAGACCCTTCGACCGATGGTGACGGCCGGCAACGTTCACTCCAGTCGTAAGGAGCGCCCGTTAATGGGAGGTTTGGACGCGACGTTCACGCTTGTCGCAGGCGCGGTTTTCCCCAGCCTGTGGCTTTCCCGCACAAGATAGGCGGGGGCGCCGCCTATCCCCGCATGCGCTGAAGGGTGCGGAAGCCCTCCGCCAGGATCTGCGGCGACACGGGCTGGACGAAGTTGCGGATATAGGGCGCGGTTTCCCAGGACAAGGTGACCACGCGGTCGATCACGTCATCCCCCTCCACTCCGAAATCCGACAAGGCGCGGGGCAAATCGAGCCGGGCATAGAAGGCGAGGAGATCGTCCAGAAACGCGCTTTCCCGCCCTTCCGCCACCACTTGCACCAGGAGCCCCAGCGCCACCTGCTCGCCATGGAGCGCGCGGGCGATCTCCGGCACGGCGGAAAAGCCACGGGTGAGCGAATGGGCGATGGACAGGCCGCCGCTCTCGAAGGCAAGGCCCGACAGGAGGATGGTCGCCTCCACCACGCTCTCCACCGCCCCGTCCGCGGTCTTGCGCGTGACAGCCTCCACGGCGGCGAGGCCGTCGCGGCGGATGGTGCGGTAGCAGGCATCGGCGATGGCGACCGAAAGCTCGGTGGGCCGCGCCTTGAAGAAGTTCAGCCCGCCCGCATTGGCGCACTGCTCCACCTCGAACTTCTTCGACAGCGCATCGCCGATGCCGGCGATGAAGAAGCGCGCGGGCGCCTGGACGATGATGGAGGTGTCCACCAGCACCGCATCCGGATTGGCGCTCATGAGCCGCACTTCGCTCAGCACATGGTCGGCCGTGTAGAGCACGGCGAGGCGCGAGGTGGGGCTGTCATTGGAGGCAATGGTGGGCACGATGATGATGGGTGCCTTAAGCGCCATGCGCACGCCCTTGGCGGTGTCGATGGCTTTGCCGCCGCCGACCCCGATGATGACGTCCGCCTTGGCCCGCCGGGCGGTGCTCGCCAGTGTCTCGATTTCGGCCGCCGTGCACTCGCCGGAGAAGGTGGCGAAGACGGCCTGCTCGGTGCCCGCCAGCTCCCGCCGCAGCCGGGCGCCCAGCAATTCCGTCACCACCGCATCGGCCACGATGAAGGGGCGCCGGCCATGGAGACGCACCAGCGGCCCCAGCTCGGACAGGGCGTCCGGCCCCTGGATGTAGCGGCTCGGTGCTCCGAAGGCGCGAAGGCTCATGCATCCCCCCAGTGAAAGTCCCGCTTGCCCCCGTCCATGCAGATGAGGGCGCCATTGATGAAGGCCGCCTGCACGGAGCACAGGAAGGCGACGAGGGCGCCCACTTCCTGCGGCGCGCAGAACCGGCCGATGGGATTTTGTCCCGTTATGACCGCCCGCTTCTCCGGGGAAAAGGTGGCGATGAAATCGGTGGCCACATAGCCCGGCGCGATGGCGTTCACCGTGATGCCGTCGCCGCCCACCTCCTTGGCGAGGGTGCGGGTGAAGCCGAGCACGCCGGCCTTGGCGGCGGAATAGTTGGTCACCCCCGGCCGCCCGCCGCCGGTGACATTCATGGAGGAGGTGTTGACGATGCGCCCGAAGCCACCTGCCCGCATGACCGGGATGGCGTGCTTGGCGCACAGGAAGGTGCTGCGCAAATGGGTGCGCACGATGATGTCGAAATCGTCCACATCGAGGTCCTCGGCCTTGCGGCCGATATGGCGCCCGCCCGCGCCCGCATTGTTGATGAGAATATCCAGCCGCCCGAACGCATCGGCCGCCTGCGCGATGACGGCGCGGGCGGCGGCCTCGTCGGAGGCATCGCCCGGTGCGGTCGCGGCACGGTTGCCGGCGGCGCGCAGGGCTTTCGCGAAATCTTCCGCGCCCTCTTTGTCGATGTCGTTGACGATGATGGCGGCGCCTTCCGCCGCCAGCGCTTCCGCCTCCGCCCGGCCGATGCCGCGCGCGGCGCCGGTGACGAGGGCAACCTTGCCGGCAAGCCCGAAATCCATGGTCTTCTTGTCCTTCTTGGAGGGCGGCGTCAGCCCTTCACCGCGCCGGCCCCGAGGCCCTGGATGAAGTATTGGCTCAGCAGCGCGAAGGCGCCGAACAACGGCAGCGCGATGAGGGTGGAACCGGCCATGATCTCCCCCCAGCGCAGGTCGAACGAGCCGACCATGGAGGCAAGGCCCACCGGGACGGTCTTGTTGGCGTCCGAGCCGATCATGATTAACGCATAGGTGTAGTCGGTCCAGGACAGGAGGAAGGAGAAGATGGCGACCGTGATGAGGCCTGGCAGCGAGAGCGGCAGCACAACGCGCAGGAAGGCGCCGAGCCTTGTGCAGCCATCCACCATGGCCGCCTCCTCCAGCTCGAACGGCATGCTCTTGAAGAAGCCCCACAGGAACCAAACGCCCAGCGGCAAGGTGAGGGTGAGGTGCGAGACGATGACGGAGGTCAGCGTGTCGCCGAGCCCGATCTTGGCAAAGATGGAGAAGAGGGGGATGGCGATGAGCAGCGGCGGGAACATGTAGGCATAGAGCATGGCCCCCACGATCAGCCCCTTGCCCCGGATGCGGTGGCGCGTGACCGCATAGGCGATCATCACGGAGAAGACCATGGTCACCGCCACGGTCACCAAAGCCACCAGCAGCGAATTCATGAACTGGCTGGGATAGTCGGTCAGTTCCAGGAGGTTGGTATAGTATTCGAGCGTGAACGGCCCCGGCATCAACGAGGTGGAATTGATCAGGGCCTGCGGCGCGCGGGTGGAGGACACCACCATCCAATAGATGGGGAAGGCGGAATAGACCGCGATGACGAGCGCGGCGAGGTAGAGCGCGATGCGGCCGGAGCGGGAGCGGGGGAGCGAGGTGGACATCAGATCTCACTCCGTATCGAGCGGGAACAGGCGGAAATAGATGAAGACCGCCACCGAGAGGATGGCGAAGGAAATGGTCGCCACCGCCGCCCCGCCACCAATGTCGAACTGCCCGAAGGCCTGCTTGTAGGACAGGATGGCCAGGTGCTCGGTGGAGCCGACTGGGCCGCCTTGGGTGAGCAGCCAGATGACGTCGAACTTGTTGAACATCCACACCGCCCGCAGCAGCACGATCACGGTCAGGATCGGCTTCAGCATGGGCAGGGTGATGTGGAAGAAGCGCTGCACCGCATTGGTGCCGTCCACCTTGGCGGCTTCGTAGAGGGAGGAAGGGACGGTCTGGAGGGCGGCGAGGAAGGTGGTGGTGACGAAGGGCGTCCACATCCACACGCTCACCAGGATGACGGAGGCCATGGCGGCGCCGGGGCTCTCGAACCATTGCACCGGCGGCAGGCCGAGGGCCGCGATCACCTTGGTGAGCACGCCGATGGAACCGTCCACCATCCATTTGAAGGTCAGCACCACCACCACGGTGGGCAGCAGATAGGGCAGGATGGACAGGCCCCGTACGATGTTGCGGCCGGGAAAGACCTGGTTCAGCACCAGCGCGAAGCCGATGCCCAGCACTACCTGCAGGACGATGGTGCCGAAGGAATAGATGAAGCCGTTGATGAGCGCCCGCCAGAAGATCCACTGGGAGAGCATGCGGACATAATTGTCGAAGCCCACGAAGCGCGGCGCGCCGACGAAGGAATCCATCTGGTAGAAGCTCAGCGACACCGCATAGACCACGGGCGCCACGATGAGCAGCGCCGTGACCGCGAGGCCCATGAACAGGAAGGAATAGATCGTCGCCTTGGAGCTCACCTGCGGCGCCTCTGCTTCGGGAATTGCGCAGCGCGCTCCGGCCCGTGGGAACGGGACGCCGGAGCGCTTCGAGGGGTGCCGGGCGGGCCATGGTGTCAGGGCAGGGCCCGCCCGGCCCCGCGGTATCAGGAGGCGATCACCTGTCGCATCCGCTCGCCCGCGGTCTTGACGCACTCGGCCGACGACATGCCCTTCAGAAGCTTGTTCTGCAGCATCTCCGGGAAGACGAAGGCTTCGAAGATCTTGCCGGGCTTCAGGCTCGGGGACGGGCCCTGCGTGTCGATGGAGGTGAGGATCATGTTCTTGTCGGTCAGGAAGGACCGCATCATCTCCACCGCCGCATTGTGCTTCTCGATGAGGGGATGGGCGCGCCAGCGGGCATCCTCATAGACATCGAGGCGCGGCGGCTGGAAGTGCAGCGGGGCGGTGTGCAGGAAGTTGATGTACTGGTTCTCGGTGAACCAGGCCATGAACTTCATGGCTTCGTGCGATTGCGGCGTCTTCAGTACCACCCAGCCGTCATAGCCGTGGTTGACCGCCTGGTGCTTACCGGCCGAATCCATGTAGGGCATGATGCCGTACTTGTCGGCGAGCGCGGGATTGTTGCGCTCCAGCGTCTCGATCATGCGCCCCGCATAGGCGGAATGAGCCACCTTGCCGGAGGTGAAGTTGGACAAGACTTCGCCGAAGCTCACCTGGCTGGCGCCCGACGGCATGGTCTTGTAGAGCTCGCCGAAGAAATCCAGATAGCGCGCGGCGCGGGGCGCCATGTCGGCATTGTCGAAGATGATGTTCCACTTGTCGTCGAACAGCTGCACCCCTTCCGCCCACATGAAGCCCGGGGACAGCCAGTTGGTGGCGCCGTTGGAGCCGATGGGATAGAGCGCGCCCGACATGCCGTCGGTGTTGAGCGTCTGCGTGTTCTTCAGGAACACGTCCCAGGTCTTCGGCACCTCCAGCTTGTTCTTCTCGTACAGGTCCTTGCGGTAATAGATCCAGGCCAGGTTGTAATCGTAGGGGTACCAGTAGACCTTCCCATCCAGCGGGAAGAGGATGTTCGGTCCCCACTTATACTTGTCGGTGAGTGAATTGAGCGGCATCAAGTGCCCCTCGCTCGCCAGGATCAGCACATGGCCGACAAAGGCGAAGGTGGCGATGTCATAGGGGGTGCCGCCGCGCAGCGAGGTGGTCACCTTGGTGAAGATGCTGTCCAGCGGCACCGAATCCACCACTACCTTGGTGCCGGTGAGCTTCTCATATTCGGCGCCCGCCACCTTCAGCGCGCGAATGCTGTCGATGGAGGTTTCCGCATTGAGGAAGCGGATGGTCTTCGTGCTCTGCGCCCGCACGATCGAGGGGGCGGCGATGCCACCCGCCGCGATGCCGGCGGCCAATGCCCCCGATCCCTTCAGAAGGGTGCGGCGCGAGACGCCGCCGGTCCTGTTCTCGTCCATGGCCCTCTCCTCCCAGTTCCGTCCTGTTATCCGGACGCGATGATTTTTGTGCGTGTGGTCGTGTTCAGGCGGCGGGCCTTTGGCCCTGCCGGGCGCCGTCCCGGTTCAGCCGGGCCCCGGTGTCCTTCTGGAAAACGTGCAGCCGCTCGGGGCGGAACTGCACCGGCAGCGTGGTGCCGTGGCGGATCGCGTCGGAGCGGTCCATGAGCACCTTGAGGCGGACCCCGTCCACGTCGCCGATGCAGAGTGTCTGCGCGCCCAATTGCTCGATCACCGCCACCTGGAAGGGGCGCGCGGCCGGGCCCTCGGCGAGGGTCACATGCTCGGGTCGCACGCCGAGCACCACTTCGGTTCCCTCCTTCACCTCCACGTCCGGCGGCAGGGTCACCGTCAGCCCACCGCAGCGCAGGGCGCCGCCCATGATCCGGCCCTCGGCGAGGTTCATTTCGGGCGAGCCGATGAAGCCGGCGACGAACAGGTTGGCGGGGCGGTCATAGACCTCCAGCGGCGCTCCCACCTGCTGCACATGGCCGTCGCGCATGATGAGGATGCGGTCGGCCAGTGTCATGGCCTCCACCTGGTCATGGGTCACATAGATCATGGAGGTGCCCACCTCCCGGTGCAGGCGGGCGATCTCCTCGCGCATGCGCACCCGCAGCTTGGCGTCGAGATTGGAGAGCGGCTCGTCCAGCAGGAACACGTCGGGATCGCGCACCAGGGCCCGGCCCAGCGCCACGCGCTGCATCTGCCCGCCGGAGAGCTGCTTGGGCTTGCGCTCCAGATAGGGATCGAGGCCCAGCATGGCCGAGGCGGACTTCACCCGCCGGTCGATCTCGGCCTTGTCCATCTTGCGCATGCGCAGGCCGAAGGCGAGGTTCTCGTAGATGGTCTTGTGCGGGTAGAGCGCATAGTTCTGGAACACCATGGCGATGTTCCGGTCCTTGGGCTCAAGCCGGGTCACATCCCGCCCGCCGATCTCGACCGTGCCGGTGGTGATCTCCTCCAGGCCCGCCACCATGCGCAGCGTGGTGGACTTGCCGCAGCCGGAGGGGCCAAGGAAGACCACGAATTCGCCGTCGCGGATGTCCAGGTCCACCCCATGCACCGCCACCGTGGTGCCATAGGCCTTGCGGACCTGCTTCAGCCTGACCTCGGCCATTTTCCTCTCCCTGCGACGCCTTTGGCGTCAGCGTCCGCGCACGAAGGCGTGGATCTTGTGGTTGAGCGGCGCCAGCGCCGCCTGGATTTCGCAATAAAGCCCGTGGCCCTCACGGTAGCGCGCGGCCCGCGCCGGATCGGGCACCGCGCGGGAGACGATGTGGACCACCTCCGCCGCCGCCCGCTCGTCCTCGTAGGCGCCCACCCCGACGCCGGCGATGAGCGCGGCGCCGAAGGAGGCCTCCGCCACCGCCGGCAGTTCCACCTCCACATTCAGCACATCCGCCACGATCTGGCGCCACAGGGCGCTGCGGGCGCCACCGCCGGTGAGGCGGGCGGTGGAGAAGTCGAGGCCCTTGGCGTTGAGGGCGAGCAGGCAGTCCTTCAGCGAATAGGCGATGCCCTCATAGAGCGCGCGCACGAAATGGCCGGGGCCGTGATTGAAGCCGATGCCGACAAAATCGGCGCGTAGCAGCGGGTCCCAATGGGGGCTGCGCTCACCGTTCAGATAGGGATGGAAGAAGAGGCCCTCGGCTCCCTCAGCGACAGCAGCGGCCAGCCGGTCCATCTCGTTGAAGACCGCGGTGCCATCTTCGCCCGGCCGCTTGAAGAAGGTATCGCGCAGCCATTTGTGCGCGGAGGCGCAAGAATTGGTGGCGGCGATCACATACCAATGGTCGAGAATGACATGGGGATAGTTGATGACCGTGAAGTCCGGCCGCGCGGCGGGGGTGAGCACGCTCACGGTTGCGGCCGTGGCGAGCTTCACCACGCCGAGACCTTCGCGCACCATGCCGGCGCCATAGGTCTCCGCCGCCGTGTCCGAGGTGCCGCACACCACGGGGGTGCCGGCCTTCAGGCCGCAGGCGCGGGCGGCCTCGGCCGTCACCTCGCCCACCACCGTGGTGGGCGTGACGATGGGCGGCAAGGTCTCCATCGGCCAGCCGATCATGGCGCACAGTTCGGCTGACCAGTCCTTGGTCCGCGCATCCGCCATGAGGGTGCCGACCGCGTCGATAGGGTCGGTTTCCCAGGTGCCGGTGAGGCGGGAGCGCAGCCAGTCCTTGGCCACATAGAGCCGCTTCACACGCCCGAACGCCTCCGGCTCATGGCGGCGCAGCCACAGCATCTGCGGCAAGGTCCAGGTGGGATTGGCGCGGTTGGCGCCGATTTCCAGGATGCGGGCATCCGCCTGCGCCCGCAGGTCCTGCGTCTCCGCGCCTGAGCGCTGGTCGTTCCACAGGATGGCGGGGCGGATCACGCGGCCATCCGCATCCTCTAGTACCTGGGTATGGGCGCCGGCGGAAAAGGAGATGGCAGCGACGTCGCCCGCATCGGCGTCTGCTGCCGCCAGCGCCTGCGGCACCGTGCGGCAGACGGCGGCCCACCAGTCGTGCGGATCCTGCTCGCTCCAGCCGGGATGGGGGGCGTGCGTGACCACGGGCGCGGACGCCTCCCCGGCCAGCGCGCCATCCAGTCGGATGACCGAGGTCTTCAGCGATCCGGCGCCCAGATCGATGCCAACGAGCAAGCTAGGTGCCACGGCGGCGCTCCCCGCCAGCGGAGGGGTAGAGATCAGTCATGGCGCACGTCCACGGCGGAGGGCGCGGGACGCAGGCCGAGCTTGCCGGGATTCATGAGATTGTCCGGGTCGAGGGCATCCTTGATGGCCTGGAGGACATCAAGGCCAGCGCCCAGCTCGCGGGCGAGCCAGGGATTGCGGAACACGCCGACCCCGTGATGGTGGGCGATGGAGCCGCCATGGTCGAGGGTCAGCCCCTCAATGGTGTCCCACAGCCGCGCATGGAGGGGAAGGGCCTGTACCTGGTCCATGGGCGGCAGGCGGATGGTCATGTATTGGCAGGCGCCCTCGGGATAGATGTGCGACCAGTGGGCGCCGAAATGGATCTGCGGGTAGATTTCCCGCACCGCTGCCGCGATGGCCGCATAGAGGCCCGGAAGGGCGGACCAGTTTCCCGTCACCTCGATGGTGTCGTTGAAATAGCCCGCCGCTTGCCATTTTTGGGAGAAGGCCACGTAGCGATTGGCCTTCCAATGGTGGAATGGCCCGTCGGGGGCGACCTGGCCGCCTTCCTCGGTGCAGATGGCCAGCGCCATGTCCTGCTCGGTGGTGACCATGGGCTCGGCGCCGGAGAAGACCATCACCGCGAGAATGGGTTTGGTGCGGAACACCTCAAGCCCCTCGGTGCGCTCGGCGCTTTCGGCCCCGTCATAGATGCGGGCGATGGTGGGGCGCAGTTCCGCCTGCATGATGCGCCGCGCGGCGGTCCAGGCGGCATCGAGGGAGGGGAAGGCCAGCACCACGCCGCGCTCCACCTCGGGCTTCTTCCAAATGCGCAGGGACAGTTCGGTGATGATGCCGAGCGTGCCCTCGCTGCCCACCAGGAGGTCGCGCAGCGAAGGGCCGACGGAGCGGCGGGGAAGCGGAGCGATCTCCAGCTTGCGGCCGTCCGGCAGCACGGCCTTCAGGCCCACCACGATGTCCTCGATCTTGCCATAGCGGGAAGAGGCCTGCCCGCCGCCCCGGCAGGCGGCCCAGCCGCCCACGGTGGAAATCTCGATGGATTGCGGCAGGTGCCCGCAGGTGAAGCCTTCGGCATTGAGCGCCGCCTCGAAGGCCGCGCCATTCATCCCCGCTTCCACGGTTGCGACCGCATTGATGGGGTCGACCGAAACGATCCGGTCGAGCCGGCGCAGGTCCACCATGACTTCCTGCGCGAGCGGGATCGCCCCGCCCAGCACGCCGGAGCCGTTGCCATAGGGGATGAGCTGGATCTTCTCGGCACGGGCGTGGCGCACAAGGGCCGCCACTTCCTCCGCCGAACCGGGGCGCACCACGAGGCGCGGCAGGACCCCGGCGAGACGGCCGGTCCGTTCCCGGAAATTAGCGAAAGGCAGCCGATCATGGGCATAAGCGCGCCGGCCGTCCGCATCGGCGATCACATGGTCGGCGCCCACGATGGCGGCGAGCGCCTGCGCGAGGGCGGCGGTGCCGGCTTGGGGAGTGTGGTCGTCCGCTTGCGCTTCGGCGATGGCTGGGCCGGTCATATGCACCTCTCGCGACGGGAGGCGTGAAGCGGCAAGCCCGGTGAGAGCCCCATCCTCGCATCCTCCCTTTTCTTATTGAACAATCGTTTGTTCAAAGCTGTCAGACTTCCTCCGGGTCGTCAAGCGCGGCATTTGGAAAAATCGGGAGTGGGGCTCAGGTCCGCGCCGGGCCGGTGGATGCGCGGACCACCAGCGCTCCCGGTGGCAGGGGCGGGACGGGCTGGGGCTCTTCCCCATTCAGGGCGCGGATGAGGGCGGTGGCGGCGACGCGCCCCATCTCCTCGGTGGGCATGGCAACGCAGGTGAGCGCCGGATAGAGCATGGCCGCCACCGGGGCATCGTGCAGCCCCACAACCGAGACATCGTCTGGAATGCGCAATCCGGCTTCGTGGAGCCGGGCCATGGCGCCCGCCGCCGAGACGAGGGTTGCCGCCAGCACCGCGCTGGGCCTCTGCGGCAGAAGGGCCGACATGGCCGCCGCGCCGCCTTCCGCCGTGTAGCCGGCCACGGCTACCAATGCCGGATCGAAGACAATACCCGCCGCCGCCAGGCCATCGCGATAGCCATCCAGGCGCTGGCGGGCATTGAAGCCGCCCTCCCGGCCGGCCAGGTGCGCGATGCGCCGGTGGCCCAGCGCCACCAGATGGTCCACGGCCTTGCGTGCCGCCGCGCGGCTGTCCAGCACCACGGACAAGGGCGCGCCGGGCAGCACGCGGTTCATGAGTACGAAGGGCACCTGAGCGGCGTTGAGGTCTGTGCGCAGCACCTCGTCATCGTCAAGGCTCGCCACCAGCAGGCCGTCCACCCGGTTGGTCTGGGAGATCTTGGCGATGGTGGTGGCGGTGGCGCCGGGCTCGCGATGGGAAATCAGCAGCGAATAGCCGAGCGCGGCCGCCGCCATCTCCGCCCCGCGAATGGCCGAGGCGAAGACCGGATTGTCCAGTTGCGGGACCACGATGCCGAGGGTGGAGGTGCGTGCGGTGCGCAGGCCCCGCGCCAGCGGATTGGCGCGGTAGTTCAGTTCCCGTGCCACCTTGAGGATACGCTCGCGCGTCTCTTCGCGCACCCTTTGGGCGGCCTCGCCGCGCAGCACCCGCGAGGCGGTGGACATGTCCACGCCCGCCACCCGCGCCACGTCCGCCAAGGTCACCCGCGCCATTCTTCGCTCCCGCCTGACGGAGCGACCATAACGGGCTTCGCAGGCGGGGAAAATGCGGCGCGCGGGCGGGCCTCTCCGCGCGCCGGACCTGCTCTGGTCAGGAAGCTTCGGCCGCCGGTGCCTCCTCGCCCGCCAGGGCGGCGGTGAAGCTGGAGAAGAACTGGTCCGCCAGCTTGCGGGCGGTGGCCTGGATGAGGCGCCCGCCGAGCGCGGCGAGCTTGCCGCCGATCTGCGCGTCAGCGGTGTAGGTCAGGATCGTCTCCTCGCCATCTTCCGCGAGCTTGACCACCGCTTCGCCCTTGGCAAAGCCCGCCACTCCGCCATTCCCCTGGCCTGCGATGCGGCAGCCGGAGGGCGGGTCCATGTCGGTCAGTTCCACGGTGCCGGAGAAGGTGGCCGAGACCGGTCCCACCTTGATCTGCACCTTGGCCGCATAGGCGTTCTCGCCCGTGGCTTCCAGTTCCTTGCAGCCGGGAATGCAGCGCTTGAGCATCTCCGGGTCGAGGATCGCCGCCCAGACCTGCTGCCGGGGCGCGGCGATGCGATATTCGCCGACGATTTCCATCTCAGCTCTCCTCTTGTTTCCTCAAGGTCCTGCGGCACGAGGTTAAGCGCGCGGCGGCCGTTTGGAAATTGGTCCGGCGCGCGATGCCGCGCCTCACACCGCGCAATAGCGGTCCTGGATGTCCTTGTCCGCCAGCAAGGCGGCGGCGCTAGAGCGATGGACGATCTCGCCCTGGTCGATGATGATGGCGCGATCCGCCAGCTTCAGCGCCCATTCCACATTCTGCTCCACCAGGACGAGCGTGGTGCCGGCGGCCTTCAGCCGGCGGAACAGGACGCCCATCTCCTCCACCAGCACCGGCATGATGCCCTCGGAGGGCTCGTCCAGCAGGATCAAGGAGGGCTTGGCGATCATGGCGCGGGCAATGGCCAGCATCTGCTGCTCGCCGCCCGACATGGTGGTGCCCTGCTGGTTCAGGCGCTCCTTCAGGCGTGGAAAGCTCTCGGCGATCTCGTCGATGGCCGCGCGCTCGTCGATCCGCCCGCCCGCCGCCACGAGGCCCAACTGCAGGTTCTCCCGCACGGTGAGGCTCGGCACGATGCGCCGCTCCTCCGGCACATAGGCAAGGCCCCGCTTGAAGCGGGCGTGAGCGGGCAAAGCGAGGATCTCCTCACCACGGAAGCGCACCGAGCCGGAGGTGCGTGGCATCAGCCCCATGATGGAACGCATGGTGGTGGTCTTGCCGGCGCCGTTGCGGCCAACCAGGGCGACGATCTCGCCCTCTGCCACGTCGAACGAGACGCCATGGAGCACGTGGCTCGCCCCGTACCAGGCATTGAGCCCTTGGATCTCAAGCATAGCCATCGTTCTGACCCAGATAGACGCGACGGACTTCCGGGTCCGTCTGGATGGATTGGGGCGTGCCGTCTGCAATCAGCCGGCCGTGATGGAGCACCAGGATGCGATCGGACAGGCCGAGGATCATCTTCATCTTGTGCTCCACCAGAAGCACGGTGCGCTCGCGGGCGAGGCGCTCGATGAGGGCGACCATGTCCTTGGTCTCCTCCGGGCCCATGCCGGCGGTCGGCTCGTCGAGGAGGAGGAGTTCGGGATCGGCCACCAAGGCGATGGCAATCTCCAAGGCCCGCTGCTCGCCATGGGCCAGGGACTTGGCGATGCGGGTCTGCCGGCTGGACAGCCCCACCGCCGCCAGCGCCCGGTCCGCCTTCTCGTCGAGCTCAGGATAGGCGGTGCGGTTGAAGAACAGGTCGTAGCGGGCGGCGAAGGCTTGGGCAGCCACCCGCACATTCTCGTGCACCGTCAGCTCGGGAAAGATGTTGGTGATCTGGTAGGAGCGGGCAATGCCCAGATGGGCGAAGCGATGCTGCTTCAGCCCGGAGATCTCCTGGCCCTTATAGCGAATGGAGCCGGTGGAGGGCGGCAGCACGCCCGAGAGCACGTTGAAGAAGGTGCTCTTGCCGGCGCCGTTGGGGCCGATGATGGCGGTGACCTTGTTGGCCTCGAAGGTGGCGGAAATGCCCGCCAGCGCCACGAAGCCCCCAAAGGTGCGGCCGATATTATCGACGCTGAGCAAAGGCGTGCTCATCGCTGCGTCCTCCAGGCGAGGAAGGTGCCCCACAGGCCCTTGGGTAGGAACAGCACGAAGAAGATAAAGATGAGCCCGGCGATGAGCTGCCAGTGGGAGGTCCAGGTGGACGCCACGTCCTCGATCAGGAGGAACACCAGCGCGCCCACGAACGGCCCGAAGAAGCTGCCGGCGCCGCCCAGCATGGTCATCATCACAACGAGGCCCGACGTGTGATAGTGCAGGCTGTCCAGCGGCACGATGGCGAGGTGCATGGCCGACATGGCGCCCGCCAGCCCGCAGATGAGGCCGGACACGATGAAGGCGATGAGCTTGGTGCGCTCCACATCATAGCCGCAGGCCCGCGCCCTGGTCTCGTTCTCGCGGATGGCCTCGATCACCGCGCCGAAGGGTGAGTTGAGGAGGCGCGAGACGAACCACAGCGCCAGCGCCGTGAAGACCATCAGCACATAGTATTTCTTCACCGGGTCCAGGAAATCGATGGTGAGGCCCAGCACGTTGATCTTCGATACGGTGAAGCCGCGCAGGCCGTTCTCTCCGCCCGTCCAGGCGGTGGCCTGGAGCGCCACGTAGTAGACGAGCTGGGACAAAGCCAGAGTTACCATGGAAAAGTAGATGCCGCGCGTGCGGATGGAGAGAGAACCCATCACCGCCGCCAGTACGCCGGAGCCCAAGACGCCCAGCACCATGGCCGGGAACCAGCCGAGGCCCAGATGCACCATGACCATGCCGGTCAGGTAGGCGCCACCACCGAAGAAGGCCGCATGGCCGAAGGACAGGAGGCCGGTATAGCCGAACAGCAGGTTATAGCCGACCGCGAACAGGCCATAGATGAGCACGTTCACGGCCAGGGCCTGTGAGGGCAGAACCCAGGGCAGCACGCACAAGGCCAGAACAGAGAGCGGCACGCGCCAGGCGCTTAAGGTGGTGCGCAGGTCGCCCTTGCCGCCTTGCGCCGGCACGGCCAAGGACGGGGAGGTCACGGGAGGGGAGGTCACGGGTGCGGTCTCCTTCACGCGCCCACGGGGCGTCCGAACAGGCCCTGCGGACGCACCAGCAGGACGAGGGCCATGAGGCCGAACATGACGATGGTGGCCATTTCCGGCGCGAACAACGCCGTCATGCTCACCGCGATGCCGATGCCAAGTCCCGCGACCACCGCGCCGAGCAGCGATCCCATGCCGCCGATGACGGTGACCACGAAGGCTTCCGCCAGCACCAGCGCGCCCATTTCGGGGTTCACGTTGCGCATGGGGGCGGCCAGCACGCCGCCAAGCGCGGTCAGCGCCACGCCGAGGCCGAACACCGCGAGCCACAGGCGGGATATGTCCACGCCCAGCACCCGCATGATGAGCGGGTCACGGGCGCCGGCCCGCACGATGAGGCCGAACTTGGTCTTCTCCAGGCCCAGCCACAGCGCGATGAGGATCACCGCCACGAGGCCCACCACAAAGAGGCGATAGATGGGGAAATAGCCGACACCCAGATCCACCACGCCGGTCAGCGCCGAAGGGGTGGAGAAGGGCACGCCGTCCGTCCCGAAGATGATGCGCACGGCTTCCACCAGCACATAGCCGAGACCGAAGGTGAGAAGCAGCGGATCGTCGATGGAGCGCTTGTAGAGCGGGCGGATGAGGAAGCGCTCGATGAGCATGCCGAAGACGCCCACCAGCAGCGGCGCCAGCACCAGCGCCCACCAGAAGCTGCCGGTGCGCTCGGCGATGTAGAGCCCCGCATAGGCGCCCACCATGAACAGCGCCCCATGGGCGAAATTCACGATGCCCAGCATGCCGAAGATGATGGTGAGGCCGAGCGCGACCATGATCAGGATCGCGCCGAGCGCCACGCCGGAAAAGAGCTGCATGAGAATGAGTTCGAGGTCCATCGGGCGTTCCTTTGGGGCGGGCGGCCGCCGGCAGGCTGGGGACCGGACCGCCGCCGGACGCGCCCTGGCTGCACCCAGGACCGGCCAGCGGCGCATAGGACTGCGGCGGGTCGCCCCGCCGGGTGGTCAGGTGGGGAAGCCAAGCTCGCCGCAGCTGCGCAGCATGGTCTCCGAGCCGGGGACATCCGCGATGATGGCGAAGAGGTCCTGGTCGTTGGCCATGTCGGCCTTCTTCTTGGATTCCAGCACCAGCACCGACTGCACCGACTGGTGGTCGCACTTGCGATAGAATTGCGGCCCCTTGGCCACGTCGTATTTCAGGTTCTCCAGGGCCGCGACCACCTTGTCGGTGTCCGACCCCCCCGCTTGCGCCATGGCGAGCAGGAGCGAGGCGACGCCCGTATAACCATAGGCGCCGTAATCGCTGGGATAGGCGCCGCCATGGGTGGCCTTGTAAGCGTCATTGAACGCCTTGGCCGAGGGGACGGTCTTCTCCAGGCCCCAATAATAATTGGCGCCGCCCACCACGCCCTCGAAGGCGTCGGGCCCCAGCGCCAGGCGCTGATTGTAAAGGATGACCGGCACCACGATGCGCATGGACTGCTTGAGCCCGAACTCGGTGGCCTGCTTGATGGCATTGGCCTGGTCGCGGCCGAAATTGCAGATGCACAGGATGTCCGGCTTCATGGACCGTATGCGCGGCATCAAGGTGGAATAGTCGGACGCGCCGATGGGGTGCAGGATCTCGCCCACCGTCTCCGCGCCGATGGCGGCGGCGGCGCGCTTGAAGCCGCGCAGCATTTCGTGGCCATAGGCATAGTCGGCGACGAGATAGGCGACCTTGGAGCCCTTCTTGAAGGTCTTCTCCGCCACCGCCGCCGTGGTCATGTGCGGGTTGAGCGCCTCGTGGAAAGTATAGCGGGAGAAGTCCTTCACCTCGTTGATGGTGTCGGACTGGCTGATGGAGACATAGATCACGCCACGGGCGCGGGTGACCTCATTCACGGCCAGCTGCACGGCGCTGGAGAGCGAGCCGACAATGGCGTGCACCTTGTCCTTCTCGATCAGCTCCAGCGTGCGGGTGGCCGCCTCGCCGGCATTGAGCTTGTCGTCGCGCACCAGCAATTCCACCTTGCGCCCGGCAATGCCGCCCTTGGCATTCACCTGCTGCACGGCGAGTTCGGCGCACTTCACCTGGTCCTTCGCTTCGGCGCCGAAGGGGCCGGTGAGGGGCACGGGAAAGCCGATGCGAATGGTCTCCGCCTGCGCCCGCACCAGCGCGGGAGCGGCGAGGAGGCCGACGCCGGCGGCCATGCCGCCGAGCATGGTGCGGCGGGATACGCCAGATCGGAACAAGTCCTTGCGCATGGTCATGAAATCCTCCCGAAACTCTTGTTTTGGTTCGCTTTGGTCGAGCTTTGGCGTCAGTCGATTTGGTTGAGGTCTAGATGGTGCCCAGTGCCTTCAGCAGGCGAGCCGGCGTCATGGGGATCTGGCTGATGGCCGCGCCGAAGGGGGAAAGCGCGTCATTGACCGCATTGAGCGCGGCGGCCGAGGCGGCGGCCGTGCCCGCCTCCCCGCAGCCCTTGGCGCCCAATTCCGTGTCGGCGGTGGGCGTTTCCACATGGTCGATGAGAATGTCGGGCATCTCGCACGACATGGGCACGAGATAATCCGCCAGCGAGCCATTGGTCAGCTGGCCGGCCTCGTCATAGCGGCATTCCTCGAAGAAGGCCGCGCCGAGCCCCTGCACAACGCCGCCGCGCACCTGCTCTTCCACCAGCAGCGGATTGATGATGCGGCCGCAATCCTCCACCACGAAGTGCTTGAGGATCTTGACCAGCCCGGTTTCCACGTCGACTTCCACATGGCTGCCATGGATGCCGTTGGTGAAGGCGAAGGGATAGCCCTGCGGGGCGAAGTGGTGGGCGGCGGTGAGCTGCGCGTCCGTGCCCTTCGGCAAGGTGTCGGAGCGGAAATAGGCGATGCGGGCCACTTCGGCCAGGGAGATGCGGGGTTGCCCGTTGGCGCGGTCCACTACCTCGCCATCCCTCAGGTCGAGGTCTTCGCCATTGGCCTGGAGGATGGTGCCTGCCAGAGCGAGCACCTGACCTTTCAGCTTCTTCGCTGCCTGGAGGGCGGTTTCGCCGCCAATGCCAGCCCCCCGGCAGGCCCAGGTGGCGCCGCCATGGGGGGTGACTTCCGTGTCGCCCGTGATGACGCGGATCGCCGTCTGCGGCACCCCCAGATGATCGGCGACGATCTGGCCGATAATGGCTTCCGTGCCCTGGCCCTGCTCGGTGACCGAGATGAGGCAGCGCACCTCGCCGGACGGCGTGATCTTCAGGATCGCCCCGTCCTGCGCCGAAATGCGGGCGCCGCCCACCCCATAGAAGGCCGGGCTCGGATTGGTGATCTCCACGAAGGCGGCAATCCCGATGCCCCGGTGCACCCCCCGTGCCCGCGCCTCGGCCTGATCGGCACGCAGGCGGTCATAGTCCATGAGCGCTTTCAGCTTTGAAAGGCACGCCTCGTGGGACAGGCGCTCGAACTGATAGCCGGTGGCGGACGTGCAGGGATAGGCATCGTCCGGAATGAGATTGCGGGCACGGATGGCGAAGGGGTCGAGCCCGGTTTTTTCCGCCGCCAGATCCACCAGCCGCTCGGTGACCGCGCAGGCGATGGGATGGCCCACCGCGCGATACTGGCTGGTCTGCACCTTGTTCTGGAACAGCACCTTCAGGTCGGCTTGATAGCCTTTCAGCCGATAGGGCGCGCCGATGAGGCGGATGACCTGGTTGCCCTCCACCGCGCTGGTGCGGGGATAGGTGGAGAAGGCGCCGATGGCGGTCTCGTCCTCCACCTGGAAGGCGAGCAGCGTGCCATCCGCGCCGACCGCCGCGCGGGCTTTCACCCGATGGTCGCGGGCATGGATGTCGGAGACGAACGCCTCCGTACGGTCGGCGGCGAACTTCACCGGCCGGCCCAACAGGATGGACAGGCCCACCACCGCCATGTCCTCGTGATAGACATGGAGCTTGATGCCGAAGGAGCCGCCCACGTCCGGCGCCACCACACGCACACGGGATTCCGGGATGCCGTAATGGCGGGAATAGAGGTCCTGGAACTGGTAGGGCGTCTGGGTGGCGTGATGGACGGTGAGTCGTTCCTCGCTCGGATCATAGTCGGCGATGATCGCGCGGGGTTCCAGCGTCACGCCGGTGTGGCGGCCGAAGGTGAAGTCGCCTTCCACCACATGGGCGGCGCTGGCGAACAGCTCGTCCACGTTGCCGTTGTCGAGGCCGGCGCGGAAGCACATATTGTCCGGCAGCACAGCGCTGACCTTCGCGCCGCCCGGCTCCTGCGCCATGTCCAGATCGGTGACGGCGGGCAGTTCCTCGAATTCGATCTCCACCAGCTCGGCGGCATCTTCCGCCAGGGCGCGGGTGTCGGCCACCACCGCCACCACCGCCTGACCGGCCCAGACCGCGATGTCGACGGGCAAGGGAAGCTGGGGCGGGGACTTCATGCCCTTGAAATGGTCGAGCGTGCCCACCCAGGGCGTGCAG
This sequence comes from Aquabacter sp. L1I39, assembly GCF_017742835.1. GTDB lineage: Bacteria > Pseudomonadota > Alphaproteobacteria > Rhizobiales > Xanthobacteraceae > L1I39. The sequence continues at coordinate 95,921 of NZ_CP072392.1, read as the reverse complement.
ATGCGGGCCAGATCCGCCCCGGTCGCCACGAGCCGCACGCCGGGGGCGGCGCGGGCGGCGTCCGCATTCACGGAGAAAATGCGCGCATGGGCGAAGGGGCAGCGCACGAATGCCGCGTGCAGCATGCGCGGCAAGGTGATGTCGGTCACATAGCGCCCCCGCCCGGCGAGCAGGCGCTTGGCATTGGGGCGGGGCATGCGGGCGCCTACATGGCCGGAGGCCGCCCCGTGGGGGCTGTCGTGGCCGGGAGCCGTGTGTGCGGCGGGGGAGAAGGGCGCGTTCACGGCTGCACTCCTTCGTCCTGGAGGGCATCCGCCGGTCGGGCGCCACCACAGCATCGCGTCTGCGCCGCCGCCGTCACTGCATCGACGATCGCTTCATAGCCCGTGCAGCGGCAGTAATTGCCGGAGAGCGCGTCGCGGATCTCCTCCCGGCTGGGCACTTCGTCCACGCGCTCCAGCAGCGCATGGGCGGTGACCAGCATGCCGGGGGTACAGAAGCCGCATTGCAGCGCGTTGCGGACGTGAAAGGCGGCCTGGAGATCGGCGATGGCGCCACGCTCTGCGAGGCCTTCCACCGTCTCGATGCGAGAGCCTACCGCCTGCACGGCAAAGACCAGGCAGGCGTGCACGGCCTCTCCATCCATCATCACAAGACAGGCGCCGCATGCACCCATCTCGCAGCCGGTATGGGTGCCGGTCAGCTCCAGATCGAAGCGCAGGAAGTCGGCAAGGGTCGTGCGTGGCGCGACGAGGCGGGAGACCTCAGTGCCGTTGACGATCAGAGAGACGGGGACGGGCGCGGTCATGTCTTGTCCCTCATGCGCTGGAGAAGGCGGCCGAGCAGCACCCGCGCCAGATGGCGGCGCATGGCGGCGGGCACCTCCTCGTCATCCATGGGGTCGAGATCGTCATCGAGGGCGCGTTGGGCCTTGGCGATGGCGACGGCGTCGAGGGCATTCCCGATGACCGCCGTCTCGGCGCCTTTCGCGCGCACCGGCGTCGCGCCCACGCTGAAGAAGGCGATGCGAAGCGCTTCCACCGTCCTGTCGGTCGAGAAGCGGCCCTGGAGGCCGGCACCGACCATGGCATAGTCGCCACGCCGACGGGCCAGCTCGTCCATCGCGATGACGGTACCGGGAGGCGCAGGGGGCACCAGGATGGCGGTGACGATTTCGCCGGGCTCGGCCGCGGTCTGGTAGAGGTCGAGGAAATAGTCATCGGCGGGCACCTGCCTGAAACCGGCTGGCCCGAAAATCTCCACCCGCGCGTCTATGGCCAGAAGCATGGCGGGGAATTCGGAAGCCGGATCCGCCAGCGCGATATTGCCGCCGATGGTGCCGCGATTGCGGATGGCCGGATGGGCCACATGGGGCGCGGCTTCCCGCAGAAGCGGGGCATGGGCGCCGATAAGGGGATGGGTCAGCACGTCCGCATGGCGCGTGAGCGCGCCGATGCGCAAGGCGCCGTCTTCCAGCATCACGCCGCGCAGGGTGGCGATACCCGCCAAGTCGATGATCACGGCTGGTGCCTGGAGGCGCAGCGCCAGCGCCGGCACCAGGCTCTGCCCGCCGGAAATATAGCTCGCCTCGCCGTCCGCCTCGCCGAAGCGGGTAACGGCCTCCTCCAGGGAGCGGGCGCGGACATAGGTGAAGGCGCGAGCTTTCACGCGGGTAACCTCGGGCGGCGTTTCCAGTGCGGTCTATTTGTGACCACTTGGTCTTAACTTATGCGCGGGATTTGACCTGTGTCAATGTGAAAAGACCACTTGGTCACTTTTGCCTTATGCGTTATCCCAGGATGAATCTGGTCGGCCCTTCGCCGGCTCGGGTTCTGAGCCCGCGGCGCCCAAGGGGAGGCCATTCTTGCCGCAAGATGAACCGTCCGTGCCTGTCGCCCCGGCCCGCCCCGCAGCCCGGGTTCGTTCATCGGGCGCAAGCCCGCGCCGGCGCAACATGCGGGCGCCGGACCGGGAGATGGCCATCCTGGAAGAGGCGGTGCGCTTCTTCGCCGAGCACGGATTCGAGGGCCAGACGCGCGAGCTGGCCAAGCGCATGGGCATCACCCATTCGGCCATCTACCGGCACTTTCCCAGCAAGGAAGCGCTCATCGAGCGGGTCTATGAGCACGTCTATCTCAGCCGCTGGAGCCCGGACTGGGAGGGCTTGATCCGCGACCGCAGCCGCACGGTGGAACAGCGCCTGACCCAGTTCTATCTGGAATATGCCCAGCGCGTGTTCGACTTCCACTGGGTCCGCATCTTCGTCTTTTCCGGGCTGAAGTCGTTCGACATCACCAAGCGCTACCTGGCCATCGTCAAGAAGCTGATCGTAGTGCCCGCATGCCACGAACTGCGCCACGAACTGCGCTTGCCGGGACCTGATGAGATTCCGGTCACGGAGCGGGAAGAGGAGCTCCTCTGGGGCCTGCACGGGCGCGTCTTCTACATCGCCATCCGCAAGTTTGTTTATGGGACACCGACGCCCGAAGCCCTGGACGATGTCATTGCGGATGCCGTGCGCCAGTTCATGACGGGATCGCCGGCGGTGCTGAAGACGGTGCTCGCCGAGGCGCGCTCGGAACTCCAGGCTCGCCGTACGGCACAGGTCACCGCCGCCGAGACCTGAGGCGAGACAGCCGGCCGGCATGCCTGTGCCCGCTGCCGGTTCCTGCTACAAAGGGTGCCCGCCGCTTGTTCTTCGGCGGCCTGCAAGGAAGCTGCCCGTGACGTCCCCCGTGCCTGCCCGCTCCGGCGATGTGTTCACCGAGATCGATACCCCCGCTTTGATGGTGGACCTCGACGCCCTGGAGGCCAATATCGCCCTCATGGCGGCGCGGGCCAGGGCCGCGGGCGTGGCGCTGCGCCCCCACGGCAAGACCCATAAGAGCGTCGCTATCGCCCGCCGCCAGCTTGCCGCCGGCGCGGTGGGCCTGTGCTGCCAGAAGGTCTCGGAGGCCGAGGCACTGCTGCCGAGCGGGGTGGAGGACCTCTTGGTCTCCAATCACGTGGTGGGCGCGCGCAAGCTGGAGCGTCTCGCCACACTCGCGGGCAAAGTCCGGGTGACGACGCTCGCCAGCGACCTGACCCATGTGGCCCTGCTGTCGGATGCGGCGCGGGCGGCAGGGGTGACGTTCCACATCCTCATCGAGATCGACGCCGGGGATGCGCGCATGGGTCTTCAGACGCCCGAGGCGCTGTTGCCGCTGGCCGAGGCGATCCACAGCGCGGCGGGCCTCCAGCTTCGGGGCATCCAGGCCTATAACGGTCCCATGCAGCATCTGCGCGGCGCCGCCGAGCGCGCCCGCGCCGCCCATCAGGCCGGGGAGCGGGCGGCGGAGGCCCGCGCCCGTATCCGCGCCGCCGGCCTGCCCTGTCCGCTGGTGACGGGCGGGGGTACGGGGAGCTTCGAGGCGGACCTGGCCAGTGGGCTCCTGGACGAGATCCAGCCCGGCTCCTACGTCTTCATGGACGTGGATTATGCCCGCAATCTCGACGCCGACGGCGCGCCCTACCGGCCCTTTGCCCAGAGCCTGTTCGTGCTCGCGGGGGTGCTGCGCACGCCCGCGCCGGGGCTGGCCTATGTGGATGCCGGAGCGAAGGCACTGAACCTGGATTGCGGCCCGCCCGCCGTGGCCGGGCGACCCGACCTCTCCTTCACCAAGGCGAGCGACGAGCAAGGGCGGATCGAGGCGGCCGAAGGCGTGGCGGCGCCGGCGCTGGGAGAGCGGCTGCGCCTTGTGCCGTCCCATTGCGACCCGACCGTCGCCCAATATGACTGGATGGTCGCGGTGCGCGGCGAACAGGTGGAAGAGGTGTGGCCAGTGGACGGGCGCGGCTGCGTCACCTGACCACCCGTCGAGGAGCGAGCGGCCGGGCTCCGGTCAGGCCCGCACCATATGGTTGTCGAAGCGGGGACCGCCGGTGCGGCGGTCGATGATGCCCACGCTTTCGTCCACAGCGATGAGGATCACCTCGCCATAGCCGCTGGTGGCGAGGAAGCGTCCCGCCTGCGCGGTCCCCGCCAGGCCGCAGCCATCCACCAGCGGCACCGCGCCCATATAGCGCCCGTCCCGCCGCCAGATGGCGATGCGCCCGCCGCGCGGGCTGGAGCAGGCGATGAAGGCGCCGGAAGCGTCGAACGCCACCGAGCCCACATAGCCGCGCAGGGCCAGAAGCTCGCCCTCCGGGGCCTCGAATGGGGTCAGTGCGCCTTCCGCTCCGATGGAGAAGAGGAGCGGACGGGACACCCCGTCCTTCAGCAGATCCTGTGCCGCCACCACAATGCTGCCGGCCTCGTCGCGGGCGAGATGCCGGAGCGACAGGCTGGCCAGCTCGGTGGAAAGCTGCCCCTCGCCACGTGCCGCGCCGGTGTCGGGATCGAGCAGGGTGATGCTGCTGCCGGTGACCTCGGCATCAAGCGCTTCGGGCGTGTTGGGCTCGATGCCGCCATTGGCCACCACCAAATGGGGGCCGTTGCGCATGAGGTCGTGGGGCCCATCGCCGCCCGTGCGCCATTCGTCCACGATTTCGAACCCGCCTGCCACGGCCCGCACGGCCACGATGCCGCGCCCCATTGTGCGGGTGGGGCCATCCGCGACGCCCCGCTCGATCTCGTTGGTCAGGAACCGCGTGCCATCGGGAGAAAAACGGCCATGGCCGGAGAAGACGCGACCCGTGCCGGGCGCGAATTCGGCGACCGGGCCGCCGTGCGTGCGGTCGAACACCACGGCCACATGGCCCGGCCTCCGGCCCACTGCCACCGCCAGGGGTCCGCGCGGACTCGCCTCGATGCCGTGCAGTCGGGCGACGGAGGGCGCCCGTTCCTGGGCTTCAAAGGCCGCGCCCAAGGCGAAGGCACCGAATCCTTGGCCGATGCCCGCAGTGGTCATCCAGCCTTCGTCGAGGGCGTGGGCCTGCGCGTGGAGCTGGCTTTGTGCCATGGCAAAAGCGGGCGCGAGGACGAGGCCGGCGGTGGTGCCGGCGAGAAAGGCGCGGCGGGTCAGAGCCATCCTTCGGGCCTCCTTCAGTCTCCGTCCAGGGCATTGAAGCCCAGCGAGATGCCGAAATAGGACGCGACCGGACGGTAGACCGTGAGCTGGGCCGCCTTGAAGGTCTTGATGTCGGCGAGAATCCTGTTGGCGCTGGCGGCGCTCTGGGCGGCGGCGCCGAGATCGGCCGGGAAGTCTGCGGCCGCCTTGTCGGCAGCCGTGGCAGCCTTGTTCACCACCCATTGGGGGCGGCTTGGCATCTGTTTGGCCACTTCCTGAAGCAGCGCGTCGGCGCTCTGGATCATCACCTTCACCACCTGGCCCGAGCGCCCGGCGCGCCAGCTGTCGGCCACCGTAGGTTTGGCCCCGTCGGGATTTGGGCCGAGGACAGGGAGGATCTTGGTGTCGGTGACACGCTGATAGGCGCCGGAGAGGTCCGTGAGGATCATCCCGGGAATGGCGCCCACGTCCGGGAACAAGGCCGGATCGCCCTTGCCCGACACAATGGCCGCAAGGACGCCGGCAGTGCGATCTCCCCAGGCGGTGCGAATCTCTTTGGCCATGGTGGCAAGGTTCAGGGCGATGGCGCTGGCATAGGTGCAGCGGCGCGCCGCCTCGGGGCCGGCGGTCAATTGGGCACCTGCGCCATCCTCGAACAGCAGGCGCTCCAGGGCGGGGAAGCCCTGGGCGGCGGCGCTGGATTTGGCGAAACGCTCCTGGGCGAAGCGGGCCGCATCCGGATCCGCCAGAACCTCGGCCATGGCGCGGGAAATAGCATTGCGCCGGTCCGGGAAGAAGTTGAACCGATCCGGCCGCAAGTCCTGGCTGGCCGGTCCGAAGGTGACGAATTCCACCGCCGTCCAAGTGTCGGCAGCTTTTGTGAAGGCATGCTTGAGGGCGGGGAGCCCCGCCTCCGCGGGCTTGGCGCAGAAAGCCGTCCAGGCATCGGACTGGGCGCTCGTCGAGGCGCCGAGGGCATCATAGCGGGGCAGCAGCCAGGTCTCGATGATCGCGACGGAATCGAACGCCGGAGATTCGGCCTGGGCGGGCGTTCCCGCTACGACGCCGGTCCAGGCGAGAGCCATAAGGGCCAGCCGGGTCAATCTGCTCGTCATTGGTCCATGCTCCCGCACCTGGCCCTCGTTTCGCTCACGCCCGCCGGGCCTTTTGTCTTACCATGCCTTGCCCCGCTCACAGGCGCGAGACATAGGCGATGAGAGCGGCCTTTTGCGCCGGGCTCAAGGCCGTGAAGCGCTCTGCCGCGGAGCGCGCCTCGCCATCATGCCAGGTGATCGCCTCGGCAATTCCGGCGGCCCGGCCGTCATGGAGAAGTCCCGTTTTCCGCGCCAGGGCATCGGATATGCCGGCAAGGGGTGCCGTTCGCCACTGGGCAGGCGCGGCGCCGGGATCGGGCAAGGTGTCGGCGAGGCCGGGCCCCATGTCATGCAGCAGGAGGTCTGTGAAGAGCGGTGCGCTGCCGCCATCCCGGGTGGGCAAAGCTGGGCGGTGGCAGGTGGCGCAGCCGGTCGCGGCGAACAGCGCGGCGCCCTTGCCATCATGGGCGGCGCCCTTCGGGTCGCGCTCGGCAGGGGGGGCTGGCAAGGCGGCCACATAGGCCACCACCCGGTCGAGCAGCGCGCTTGGGATTTCGAGCTGCCCCTCCGCCTCGATGCCGTGGGGCGCATTGCGGCAGGCCGGCTGTGCTTCGGTGCAATCGCCCCAGGGCTCGGGATGCAGCGGGGTGGACAGGCCGAGGTCGAGGAAGAAGGCTTCCGAGGACTGCGCCGCGATGGTGGGCTGGTTGGCCTTCCAACCATAGCGGCCGAGGGTGGAGGTGCCGTCGGCCAGCGTGATCCGGCGTGCCGTGCCCTTCACCCTATCTGGCCCCCGCGCCTGCTCGGCCGCGATGGCGAGGATGGCTTCGTCCGGCACCTGCTCCAGCAGGCCGCGGCCCCTCAGATCGGGCGCGATGCGAAGCGACATGCCGGTGGCCGGGGCCAAGGGCCCGTAGCCCAGATCCGTGGGCGCCGGGACAGGACGGGCGCGGCCATCCGATTGTGTCTCCCACCTTACAGCCAGAATGCCTTCAGGCCGCAGCCCCGGAATGGCGTCGATCTGGAGGCGCCGCCCATACACCGGATCGCCGCCCCCGCCTGGCTGGCCCAGGACCAGGACCGCGCCACGCCCTTCCAGCTCGCCCTTGGCGTTTACCACCATGGCCGCGCGGCCGTCGCGGGGATGGCAGGCCGCGCAGGAGCGGGCATCGTAGAGGGGCCCCAGCCCGTCATCGCCCTTGGTGGAGGCGGGCGCCTGCACCCAGGCACGGTCAAACAGGGCCTTGCCAATGGCCAGGTCCAGCTTGTCCAGCGCTTGCGCACCCATGGCCGTAACCGCCAGGAGCAGCCCGGTGGTCCAGGCGACGCGCCCTTTGTGCCTCCCCATCAGCTCACCCGGAACCAGCCCATGAGGCCGGTGTCCATGTGCTCGAGGATGTGGCAGTGGAACACCCAGTTGCCGCTGGTCGCCTTGAAGGCGAACTTCACGGTCTCGTTGGGCTCCACGATCACGGTGTCGGCAAGATATTGCGGCATGCCCGTCTTTTTGGACGAGGACAGGACGCGGAACACATGGCCATGCAGGTGCATGGGATGCACATGCTTGGTGACATTGGTGCAATTGACCACATAGGTGGTCCCGGCGCTCAGCTGGCTCAGCGGCGGTGGCAGGCGCAACGCCTCGCCGGTGGCCCAGGAATCCCGGCTGATGGCCCAATGGGTTTTGGCGCCCACGCAGAGCGAATCCACCAGCGCCTTGGCGAGTGGGTCGTCATCCGGCAGCGGTACGCCGATCGCGGTAGCGCCCGCCGAGACCTGCACCAGGAAGTCGAGCGTCTTGGGGCTCTTGAGGTCCGGCATGGGTGCCGTGGAGGCGGGGAGGGCCTTGGGCTTGAAGGGGGTCTTCTTCAGCCCCTTGTCCACCGCCACGAGGGTGGTCAGGAGATAGGGCTCGCTGGAGCGATAGTCATAGACCTTCACCTCTTGTCCCGGCCCCGGCATGCGCACCTGCAGGTCGGCCCGCATGGCCGGCCCCATGCGCCAGATGCCGTCGGGCAGATGGTCCGTCAATGCGGGCGGAAGAAGCGCCTGTCCGTCCACCGCGATCAGGGCGGCATCGTCATGATCGGTGCCGAGGTCAATGACACGGGTGGCATCGGCGACGATGGCGCGCACCCGCACGTCACCATAGGCTGGCACCTCCACGCGGGGCGGGATGACCGAGCCATTGGTGGCCCGAACGGTGCCGAACGTGCCCGCGGTGGCGGCGCCCTCGTCCGTGCTCATCTCGATCCACTGGCCATCCTCGCCGAGGCGCCAGTCCTTCACCACGATGAAACACTCGGCGTCGAAATGTACCTTGCGCTCCTGAGGGTCGTCGACGATCAGCAGCGCGAACAGGCCACGTCCCACCTGACCGGTCTCGTCGCAATGCGGATGGAAGAAATAAAAGCCGCCATCGGGCAGCGGCACATTGTAGCTGAAGCGTCCGCCGGGGGCGATCACCTCCTGGGTGAGGGGGGCGACGCCGTCGGAGAGGTTGGGCACCCTGATGCCGTGCCAGTGCACAGTGGTCGGGTCGGGCAAAAGGTTCTCGAAATCCACCGCGAGACGCGTGCCGCGCTCAAACCGGAAGATCTTGAAGGGCTCGCCGTCATAGGCGCAGAAATGCTTGGTAGCGGGCTTGTCCGGCCCCAGCAGCCGGGTCTCGATCTCGCGCGCGGTGAGCGCGATGCGCTTGACCGGGGCAGTGGGCGGCAAGGTATCCACCGAGGGCACCTGTCCGATGGCCGAAGGGGCAGCCGCCACCAAGCCCATCGCCGCGCCGCCGAGCAGCATGCCGCGCCTTGAAATCATTCCTCAAGCTCCTTGCCTGACCCGCCGCCGGGCGGGTAGCCGGGGCCCGCGCGGGGTCCCGGCCTTGGGCCGATGCGGCCCGTCCTTGATCCGTGCCGTCACTTCTTCTTGGCGGCCTCGGGGTTGTCGAGGCTCTCGGAGCCTTCCACCTTGATCTGGATCTTGAGGGCCGCGACGCCGCGCTCAATGGCGTGGGCCTGGGCCACCAGGGCGTCGACGCCGTCCTGGATCAGCTTGTTGCCCTTCGCATTCCCTTCCGCGAGCATCATGTCGTAGAACATCTCGCCGCTGTCGGCGGTGTCCTTGATGGCCTTCAACGCAGCGAGCGCGGCAGCCATCTTTGCGTCGATCTCGTCGGCGATCTTGGCATCCTTGGCGCGCACCAAGTCCGCCACCGAGGGGCCGGAGAAAGTGGTGCCGTCGATACGGGTGAAGCGGCCGTAATAGACGTCCTGGATGCCCACCTCGTCATAATAATGCGAGTTGTGGGTGTTGTCGGAGAAGCAGTCATGCTCCTCCTCGGGATCGTGCAGCAGCAGGCCGAGCTTCATGCGCTCGCCGGCCAGTTCGCCATAAGAGAGCGAGCCGAGGCCAGTGAAGATGACGGCGAGGCCGGCCTTGTCCTTCTTCTTCAGGAGGGCGGCGCGGGCCTTGCCCTTGGCGCCCCAGTCGTCGGCCATTTCCTTCAGGTCGTCCACCAGCGTCTGGGTGGCGACCTTCAGATATTGCGCGCGGCGCTCGCAATTGCCGCCGGTGCAGGCCTTGGTGTCGTAGTCGGTCCAGGGCCGCTCGCCGGCGCCGCGTTCGGTGCCGTGCAAGTCCTTACCCCAGAGGAGGAATTCGATGGCGTGCCAGCCGCTCGCCACGTTGGATTCTACGCCGGCGGCGGAGTTGAGGTCGTGCAGGAGCTTGGGCGTGATCTTGCTCACGTCCACGGTCTTCTTGCCGATGCGGATGGTCTTGCTGGCGATGACATTGGCCGCATAGAGGGGGTTTTCGTCGGAGGAGGTGCCGCGCGACTTGTCGAGATAGTCGATCAGGCCTTCGTCCAGCGGCCAAGCATTCACATTGCCTTCCCACTCGTCGACGATCTTGTTGCCGAACCGGAAGGCCTCGGTGATCTGATAGGGATCGCGGGCCTTCTTCCAGGCGTCCTTGGCGGCCTGTTGGGTCTGCGCGCTGGGATTGGCGATGAGCGCCTCGATGGCGGTCTGCATCTCCTTCGCGGCCAGATAGGAGTTCGTGTACATGGCTTCCGCCTGGTTGGCGTAGCTCACGATCACGTCCCGCGCCTTCGGCCCGGCGGCCTGCGTGGCGGCGGGCTTGGTCTCGGCCGCAACGGGGGCAATGGAGCCCCCGAGCCCCACGGCAAGGGCGAGTGCGGCGGCGGCAAACTTCGCGCGCATAACTGTCTTCTCCTCGGCTAGACTTGCGCAGGGCGCAAACAGCAACTCGCTGTTCCGCAGACGGCGCCGCAAATCCGACCGCAAACTAGCGCTCCGAACTGGGCCGTCACAAGGTCGGAAGGAAATGATGGAATTATTCCATATTGAATTTGAGCCTCCTTCCGGCCTCGCGCACGGCGGCAAATGCCGAGCGTTGCGGAACGATTGGGCAATGCAGCCCAATGCCTGCACGGGTTTGCTGCATATCACTCAGCTCCGGGACGGCTGTGCCATCCACGTGGGCAGCTATACGAAATTATACTTAGGGTAATGAACGGATGCGGTGGTGGGCGTGACTGACCTAAGGAAAGGTTTGGAATCAGATTGTTGCGATGTCGCCTCTTTGGAATCATTATAATCGCCGTGCCACCAAGTGACAGCGCCGTTGATCGGGTGTAGCAGACAGTAGAGAACAAGACATTGTCACTTTGAATATTTCTAATCTAAGTGCAGCTGGCGGTGGCCAGAACGAGGGGTGAGGAGGCCGTAGCGCCCATCCCCGCTTTCCGCCCTGCCAGACCGTTCACGAGAGGATCGGCCCATGTTGGCAGCGTTGATCATCGTGTTTCGCGAGGTGCTGGAGGCGGGCCTGATCGTGGGCGTCATGCTGGCGGCGTCCGAAGGCATTCGCGGGCGCGGATTAGTGATCAGCCTCGGCATCGCCGGCGGCGTGGTCGGCTCTGCCCTTATCGCGCTGTTCGCCGAACGCATCGCCAATCTCTTCGACGGCTCGGGCCAGGAATTGCTGAACGCCGCCATCCTTTCCGTGGCGGTGGTGATGCTGGTCTGGACGGTGGTGTGGATGGCCAGCCATGGCCGCGAAATGGTCATGGAAATGAAGGCGGTCGGCCGCGACGTGAAAGAGGGCCGGCGCCCCATCGCGGCGCTGGGCATCGTCGTCGGCATGGCGGTGCTGCGCGAGGGCGTTGAGATTGTCCTGTTCATGTATGGCCTCACCGTCAGCGGCGGCGAGACAGCGGCCAATGTGGCGCTCGGTTTTGCGCTGGGGATCCTCGCCGGCGCTGCGGTGTCCTATGTGCTCTATCGCGGGCTCGTGGCCATTCCGGTCAAGCACCTGTTCAAGACCACCACCATCCTCATCACCCTGCTGGCCGCCGGCTTGTCGGCCCAGGCCGTGGGCATCCTGCAGGATTCAGGCTTCATCCAGAGCCTCGCGGACCCCGTCTGGAACAGCACCTGGCTGCTGGCGGATGACAGCGCGGTGGGCCGGGTCCTGCGCACGCTGGTCGGTTATCGCGCCGAGCCGACGGGCATGCAGGTCATCGCCTATGTGGCGACGGTGGCGGTGATCGTGGGCCTGTCCTACGCGGTCAACGGCCGTATCGCCAAGGCCAAGCAGATGTCCCATCAGGGCGCCAAGCCGGCCGCCGGCGCCGGCCGCGCGGTTTAGGAACCGGGCCGGACAGAGAGAGCCTCCCCTTCGTCAGGCCGGTCGTTCCAGCGCCCGGCGCGTCGCCTCCGAAAGCGGAGCCGATAGCGCTCCTTCCGTCATGTCCACCAGATTGGCGATGAAGCCGTCGCGTCCCAGCACCATGGGGCTGCGGCCGGCGGCGCTGTCGCGCTCGAAATCCGCCAGGGCATAGATGGCCTGGCGCAGCGCGATGGAGACGCGGTCTCGCACCAGCGAACGGGGCAAGGCGGGCAGGATGCGGTGGATGAGGCTCACCACCCGCGAGAGACTCTCATCATGCCGGTCCCGTGCGATGGTCCAGATGTCGAACTGGTGGCTGGCATAGAACTGGGCCAGGAAGCCGATATAATTGTTGGATCCTGTCCCGTCATTGGTCTGCGCCGCCAAGGGCAGGATGAAAGCCTCCGTCACCCGCCGCAGGTTCCCCGCCATTCCGGCGGCCTCAAGGGCGTCCAGCACGTTCATGCGGGCTTCGTTCACCGCCGACATGCGCTGGTCGAGGATGGCTGTGACCAGGGCCTCCTTCGAGCCGAAATAGTAATGGATGGCCGAGGCATTCTGCTGGTCCGCCGCGCGGTTGATCTCGCGCATGGAGGTGCCGTCTATGCCGTTGCGGGCGAACAGGCGTTCGGCCGTCTCCAGCAGATGCTCGCGTGTCGTGCGGTCGCTCTCCACCGCCGGCTCGCCATCGACGGGGCGGGGACGCACGGTTCCGGCGGGGCGGCCGCGCCCTGATCCCGGTGGGCGTCCCCGGGCAGGCGCCGGTGCCTTGCTTTCGCTCATGTCCATGGCCCGTTCGCAGGGGTGGTGAAAATCGGTTGTTGAATTAAAGCATATGAATTAATTTCTCCCCAGCCCAAAGCCGGAGCCCAGAAAACCGGCGGGACGAAGCAGACCGGGGAGGAAAGCAGCATGACGACAGACCAGACCTTCACGCGCCGCGCACTGGCAGCCGCGGCCTTGGCCGCGCTCGCCATCACTATCTCACCGGCATCGCCCGTGAAAGCGGCTGAGGCCTGCACCACCGACACCGTGACCCTGGTGGTGCCCTATGCGCCCGGCGGCGTGGTGGACCTGATCGGGCGCGTGGTGGCGGACGACCTGCGGACCAGCATCGGCCACAATGTGATCGTGGAGAACAAGCCCGGCGCCGGCAGCAATATCGGCACGGCGGCGGTCGCCCGTGCGGCGCCCGACGGGCGCACCCTGATCGTTGCCTCCGCCGCCCACACCATCAATCCGTCCATCTATGCCAAGCAGCCCTTCGATGCGATCACGTCTTTCGCGCCCGTGGGCATGATCGGCGTGGTGCCGAACCTCATCGTGGTGCCGCCGGACTTTCCGGCCAAGACCATGCAGGACCTCATCGCCTATGCGAAGGCCAATCCCGGCAAGGTGGATTTCGGTTCGGCCGGCACCGGCTCCTCGCCGCACCTGGCCATGGAGATGCTGAAGGTGAAGACCGGCATCGACATGCTCCACGTGCCCTATTCCGGCCAGCCCCAGGCGGTGCAGGATCTCCTGGGCGGGCGCATCCAGGCCATGGCCTTGACCATGACGCTGGCGCTGCCCCTGGTGAAGGAAGGCAAGCTGAAGGCCCTCGCCATCACCTCCGACACGCGCTCCGACGCGCTCCCTGACGTGCCCACCGTGGCCGAGACGGTGAGCCCCGGCTTCAACGTGGTCACCTATCTTGCGCTCCTGGCACCCGCGGGCACGCCGCCCAAGACGGTGGATTGCCTCGCCAAGGCGCTCCAGGCCGGGCTTGCCAAGCCCGAAGTGGTGGCGCGCCTCAAGCCGCTCGGCGCCACCGTCACCCCCTCCACCCCCGCCGAACTCGGCGCCTTCCTGGAAAAGGACAAGGCCAATTGGGCGGACGTGATCTCCAAGGCCAACATCAAGGTGCAGTGACATGGACGGGTCGGTGGCCGGTCAGCCGGATTTCGAGGCCTATCTGGCAAAGGTGCGGGCCTTCACGCGGGACGTGCTGCGCCCCGCCGAGCGACAGGTGGAGCGGGACGACGCCATCCCGGATGCGGTGGTGGACGGCATGCGCCGGCTCGGTCTGTTCGGCATCACCTTGCCGCCCGCTTATGGCGGGCTCGGCTGGAGCATGGAGCAGCAGGTGCGGCTCACCTTCGAGTTCACCCAGGCTTCGGCGGTTTATCGCTCGCGCTTTTCCACCACCATCGGGCTCACCTCCCAGGTGGTGCTGGACTATGGCACGCAAGACCAGCGCGACCGCTATCTGCCCGGCATGGCATCAGGGGCCATCACCGGCGCCTTCTGTCTGACAGAGGAGGCGGCGGGCAGCGATGCCGGGGCGGTGGAGACGGTGGCGGTGAAAGAGGGGGACACCTATGTCCTCACCGGACACAAGCGCTACATCACCAACGCGCCGGACGCCGATCTCTTCATGATCGTCGCGCGCACGGGGGATGCGTCCTCCGGCGGCAAGGGCCTGTCCTGCTTCCTGGTGGAGCGGGGCGTGGACGGCCTGTCCACCCCGCCCCATGACCGCATGATGGGCCAGCGCGGCTCCCATGTGGGCGAGGTGCACCTCGACGGCGTGCGAGTGCCGGCGTCCGCCTTGCTCGGCGGCGAGGAGGGGAACGGCCTGAAGAAGGCGCTGCGCGGCATCAACCATGCCCGCACCCATGTGGCCGCCACCTGCGTCGGACAATCCCTGCGGCTCATGGAGGAGGCGAAGGCCTATCTCTCCAGCCGCCGACAGTTCGGCCAGCCCATTGGCTCCTTCCAGGCCATGCAGGTGCTCCTGGGCGAGAGCCAGGCGGAGATCGCGGCCGCCCGCGCCCTGGTGCTGCAATGCGCCCGGCAGTTCGATGTCGGCCCAATCCCCCATGTGGAGATCGCCTGCGCCAAACTGTTCGCCAGCGAGGTGGTAGGACGGGTGGCCGACAGGGTGGTGCAGATGTTCGGCGGCCAGGGCTATTTGGAGGAGCAGGCGGTGGCGCGGCTCTATCGGGATGTGCGCTTGTTCCGCATCTTCGAGGGCACCTCGCAGATCCAGCAGATCAACATTGCCCGCCAGGTGCTGAGGGAAGAGGCGGCCTGAGCCCCGCGACCAACCAAAAGGCCGGCGCGGGTGACTGCGCCGGCCTTTTTCTTTCAGCGGAAGAGCTGGTCAGAAGCCAGAAAAGCTCGCCTTGCGCTTCTCCAGGAAGGCGGCGCGGCCCTCGGCGAAGTCTTCCGAGGTAAAGAGCAGGCCTTGCGCGTCCGCTTCCGCCCGCAAGAAGGGGTCGAGGGTGCTCGGGTGCATGGCCAGCATGGATTTTGCCAGCGCGAACGCACGCGTCGGACCCGCGGCGATGGCGGCGGCCCGCTCCAGAGCCAGATCAAGGGCCCCCCCTGGCGAGCTGACGAAATCAGCTAGGCCCATTGCGCGCGCCTCATCCCCCGTCACCGCCTCACCGGCAAAGACGAAGCGCCGGGTGGCGCCCATGCCGATGCGCCACGGCAAGGTCCAGAGCGCGCCGAGATCCGGCATCAGGCCCACCTTGTCGAAGGCGCTGGTGAAACGGGCATCGCTGGCCGCCACCACCAGGTCGCAGGCAGCGGCAAGGGCAAGGCCCGCGCCCACCGCGTGGCCCTCCACCGCCGCGATCACCACTTTCGGGCCGCCCAGCAGCAGGCGGCCGATGCGCTGAAGCCGCTCCACCCGGTCACGCCCGGCAAGGCCGGCGCCCGGTGTCATGGCAGAAAGATCGCCCCCTGCGCAGAAGGTACCGCCCGCGCCGGTGATGACGACGGCCCGCACCTGCGGGTCCGCCATGGCGGGGGCGAGGGCATCATGCAGCGCTTCCCGCACAAGCGGGGACAGCGCATTGCGCCGTTCCGGCTGGTTGAGGGTGAGAAGGCGCACCGCGCCGCGATCCTCCACGAGAACGGCCTCTGTCCCACTCATCCGCACTTCCCCTTCTCGTCCAAACCCGCTCAGGGCACGACCACCGCCTTGCCGAGGAACCGCCGCCCGGCAATCTCCTCCATCACCGCCGGCACGCCGGCCAGGCCCTGCACCACCGTCACCGGCGCATCAAGGGCTCCGTCCGCCAGCGCGTGGAAGACCCGTTCCGCCGCCGCCGCCAGGACGGCCGGGCGCTGCCAGCGATAGAAGCCCAGCACCATGCCCAGCACGGCGCGGTTCTTCACCAGCAGGCGGTTGGCGGCAAAGGAGGGGATGCCGCCGCCGGCGAAGCCGATCACCACATAGCGCCCGTCCCAGTCCAGGAGGTTGGCGGCGGCCTCGGCGAAGGCACCACCCACCGGGTCGATGATGACATTCACGTCGCGGCCACCATTGAGGCCCTGGCAGCGCTCGCGGAAGCCATCCCCATAGACGAGCGCGGCATCCGCGCCGGCCTGGCGCGCCAGGTCGCAGCGGGCCTCATCACTGGCGGCGGCGATGACGCGGGCGCCATGCCAATGGGCAAGTTGCACCGCGCAGAGGCCCACCCCGCCGGCCGCGCCACCCACCAGCACCGCTTCTCCGGCCGTCAGGGCGGCCCGATCGGTGAGGGCGATCTCGGCCGTCAGCGCCACCGAAAGCCACGCGGCGGTGCGCACGGGGTCACAGGCCGCCGGCAAGAGGAAGGTCTCGCTGGCGGCGGCGATGGCGCGGCGGGCGTGGCCGCCGTCATAAAGGAGGGAGGCCACGCGGTCGTCCGGCTTCACATGGGATACGCCCGAGCCGACGCTTCGCACCCGCCCCACCACCTCCATGCCGGCGGCGAAGGGCGTGGCGTGCTTGTTCTGGTGGAGATTGCGCACCATCAGCACGTCCACATAGGAGATGCCGGCGGCCTCCACCTCGATCTCCACCTCGTTGTCCTTGAGCGCGCGCAGCGCCAGCGAACCCAGTGACAGGCCGGCGGGCTCCCCATGGGCGGAGCAAACCAGCGCATCCACGGTTTCATATGCCGTCATGGCTCAGATCCTCGTTGTGATGACGGCGTCGAGCGCCACGGCCCCTTGGCCGGCGGGACGGACCAGGAAGGGGTTGATGTCCAGCGTCACCAATTGGTCCTGGTGAGCGGCGGCGAAGCGGGAGAGGTCGCTGAGCGCGTGGGCCAGCGCGTCGATGTCCGCAGGCGGCGCGCCGCGCACGCCCTGAAGGATGGCCGCGCCCTTGATGGAGGCGATCATCTCACGGGCCTCCTCCAGGCCAAAAGGCGCGCGCTTCAGCGCCACGTCGTGCAGCACCTCCACCAGAACGCCGCCAAGGCCGAACATCACCATGGGGCCGAAGACGGGATCCACCTGCACGCCCAATATGGTCTCCACCGCCCCCTTGAACGGCACCATGGGCGCGACGAGGCAGCCCTCGATCCGCGCGCCGGGCATGGCGGCGCGGGCGCGGGCCATGACCTCTTCGGCCGCGCGCTTCACCGCCTCGGCATCGCCGAGGTTGAGTGCGACGCCGCCAATGTCTGACTTGTGCAGGATGTCGGCCGACAGCACCTTCACCACCACGGGGAAGCCGATCTCCCGCGCCGCTTCGGCCGCCGCCTCCGGTGTGGCAGCTGTCCGCGCGCCCGGCACCGGGAGGCCGGCAGCGGCGAGGACCGCCAGGGCGTCATGCTCGTTCAGCGTGCCTGCCGGCAGGGCCAGGGGTGCCATGGGGGCGGGCGGGGTGCGCGCCGGGCGCGGGGCGGACAGCTGCGCCATGGCGGCGGCGGTGCGCACGGCGGCATCCGGCTCGGTGAAGACGAGGCAGCCATCCGCCTCATAGGCGGCGCGCACGGCGGGAGGCGTTGCGCCGGAAATGGCCAGGAAAGCGTCCGGATGGCGGGCGCGCACCTCCTGCCAGACCTTCTGGATGCGGAAGCCGTTGTCCTCCCGGTGGCCGGCGCCGGCATTGAAGGCGACGATGCTGCCGAAATCCGCCTCGGCCAGCACCACCTCCACCATGTCGCCGAAACGGTCCAGCTCGCCCAGCATCTGGCCGGTGACATCCACGGGATTGCGCGTGCCGGCGAAGGGGATGATTTCGCGGATGCGGGCCTGGGCCTCTTCGCCCAAGGGCGTCGGGTCGAGCCCGCCGGAGACCGCCTCGTCCGCCATCATCACGCCGACACCGCCCGAGACTGTGATGAGGCCGATGGCGGTATTGCGGGGCGGACGGCCCACCGCATAGGCATAGCCGAGGTCGAACCATTCGGCGATGGTGCGGGCGCGATGGGCGCCGCACTGGCGCAGCACCGCGTCATAGACCGCATCTGCCCCCGCCAGCGAGGCGGTGTGGGAGGCGGCGGCGGCCGCACCCGCCTCGGTGCGCCCCACTTTCAGCACGATGACGGGCTTGCCCGCCTCACGCGCCTGCCCCAGGGCGGCCACCAGGCGCGGGCCGTTCCGCGCGCCTTCCATATAGACCAGGATCACCCGCGTGGCGGGATCGGCGGCGAGATAGGCGATGCCGTCCGCCACCTCCACATCCGCCTCGTTGCCGGTGGTGATCCAGGTGGAAAAGGACAGGCCCCGGTCCTGGGCCAGGTTCGCCACATAGCCGCCGAAGGCGCCGGACTGGCTGACGAGGCCGATGGACCCGCCGGAGGGAAAGCGCGGCTTGAAGAAGGGGCAGAAGCTGGCGACGAGGCCCGTCTCCAGATTGGCGACGCCCAGCGCGTTCGGCCCGATGATGCGCATGCCGGAGCGCCGCGCCAGGGCTGTCAGCGCCGCCTGCGCGTCCTCCCCTGCCCCGCCCACTTCGGC
The DNA here is from genome assembly GCF_017742835.1 of Aquabacter sp. L1I39. GTDB lineage: Bacteria > Pseudomonadota > Alphaproteobacteria > Rhizobiales > Xanthobacteraceae > L1I39. The sequence continues at coordinate 77,416 of NZ_CP072392.1, read as the reverse complement.
AAAGCCGGAGCTGAACACCACGGCCGCCTTGGTGCCGCGCGCCGCGCACTCTTCCAGCGCCTCCAGCACGCCCGAGGCGGGAATGGCGATGATGGCGAGGTCCACCGGGCCGCCGATGGCGGCGAGAGAGGGCACCGCCTCATAGCCGCTGATGCGGCCGCCCTTGGGATTGACCGGATAGACCGCGCCCGAAAAGTCGTATTCGCGCAGCATGGCCACCGGAACGGCGCCGATCTTTCCCGGTGTGGCCGAGGCGCCGATAATGGCGACCGAGCGGGGGCGGAACAGAGGCTCCAGGGACGCGGTCTCGATGACCGAAGGGGCAAGGCTCATGGCTTGGCGTCTTTAGGTTGGCGTTTCTCGGGACGTATGGCCGGGGGTCTTCTGGGGACTGGCCTTTGGCTCCACTGGCGATGCCAGCATGGCGGGCCTGTTGGGCGCGTGCGGGAGGCGGCGACAAACGGGCATGCCGCGCCGGAGAGCAGGTGTCGCGAAGCGCGTCCGCTCATCGGCAGAGCGAATTTAATACACTCGAATTAAAATTCGCTGTCAACGGCCCCTGCGCGGTGGATCGCCCCCGGTCCTGCGACGGCCTTATTGCCTTCCTGGACGGTACAGGTGGCTCATCAACAGACGCTGGCGGCGCTAGGTGGCGGCCGTACAAACCCTGTTCGTTAGACGCAGGCGCTCCGCTGCGGCCTCGACCATCCCGGAAGGTGTGGGACGTCCGTTCCTGGCAATCGCACGAGCGACGTCAGCGCGGCTCCATGCCGTCTCGCAAGGCGCGCAGCCGGCCATATTCGTCGGTGAAGTCCTTGGTCCGCACAATGGCCACCATCCGCAGATGGGCCGAAGGACCAAAGCGCAGCCACTGAATGACCTTCACGTCCGCATCGCCCGCCGCATCCTTTGCGTTGGCGAGAATCTCAAAGCCCGGCATTCCACCGATCCGCAGCGGCTCCGCACGTTCGATACGCATGTCCTTGACGCCGGTCACCGAGGACAGGGCGCGCAGGGCAAATTGGCGCCGCTCCTCCTCCCGGGGCGCGCCGGGAGCGACGCCGGCGACGAAGATCGCCTGGTCGGCGTTCTCGATCACGTCCTTCGGCCCATCGGTGAGGACGACCGCCGTATTGCCGATCACTTTCACCGGCCGGAACCCGGCCATGTCGGTGAAGCGGAACGGCAGCTCGGCCATCTGCTCCTGAGGGGTTGGAGGGGTGCGATAAGCGAGGGTCTCCAGCGTCTTGCGCACGGTTTCGTCGGTGAGCTTTCCGGCGTTTTCGTCCGCGACCTGGATGGTGACGAGCACCGTCGCCTGGGACGTGCCGGCCAGGAGAATCCATTTGCGGGCGGAAACCGTGCCCACATGCTGCTTGCCCGTGACGAACAGCGTCTTCGCGTCCGGCAAGGCCAAAGGCAGCGTGCCTCGTGCATCCACGGTGATGCCCTTGGAGGCGAGAGCCGCGTCGGTGAATCCCGCCTCCACCTGACTGTAGGCCACCGCCGGCATCTCCACCATGAGAATGGCCGCGCCGATGGTGGGATCCTCGAAGCCCGCGAAGGTATTGCTCTCCACCATGCCGACAGGGGGTACCAATCCGAAAGAGCTTCCCTTGGGAAACGTCACGTCGGCAGCCCCTGCGATCCCGCCCGACAGCAGGAGGGTGGCGAGAATGAGCGGTAAGCGCATGTGCATCTCCAGAAGGGCTATGTCCCTCTTTAGAACCAATCCGGGCGGAACCATGGCGGCGAGGGCGGTGGTCAGGGCGGCGTGACCCGCCTTAGCGTCAGGTTGAAGCGACCGGGCCGGCTGATGAGGGTCGAGGTGCCCGGAAGGATGCGGTCGATCCCGTGATAAGCCAGCCGTCCCGGTCCGCTGAGAAGGACCGCGTCGCCTGAGGCGAGACGGATCGAGCGCGTGGGCGTGCGCCGCTCGGTCCCGCCAACCCGGAACAGGGCGGTGTCCCCGAGGGAGAGGGACAGGACGGGGGCGGTGAGGTCCTGTTCATCCTTATCCTGGTGAAGCCCCATGCGGGCCTCGGGACCATACCAGTTGATAAGGCAGGCTTCCGGTGGATAGGGCACGCCGGACAGCGTGTGCCACAGCTCGGTCAGCGCTGCGGGCAAGGCAGGCCAGGGTTGCCGGGTGTCGGGATGGAAGGTCTGGTAGCGATAGCCGTCCACGTCCGAAACCCACCCGAGCGGGCCGAAATTGCTCATTCGCACGCTGAAGGGTTGCCCGGTGCGCGGCATGCGCGGCGTAAAAAGGGGCGCCTGAGCCAGCCCGCTTTCGACCTGCGACAGAAGCGCCTCCTGCTGGCAGCGATCCAGACGGCCCGGCCACCACAGGCAGCCGGGAGCAAGTTCGAGCTTCTGCATCCGATCCTTCCCGTGGTGTGCGTCCGGCACAATGACCCATGCCCGGCCTGCCCGGAAGGGTTTGTGGTTCTCATAGGAACGCTGCGCGGGCGAGGCGCGTTGCAAGGGAGCTGGAAAGGCGCTGGGGAGACACAAGGAGTTCTCAACATGATGCTTCGTCTCACTGGTCCGGTATGCGCGGCCCTTCTCCTGGCCGGCACCGTCGGCGCACGCGCACAGGTGGCCCCCGTCGTGGTGACAGAGCCGCAGGCTGTGGTCGTCACCCCCGCTCGGGGCGCTCTGGTGCAGCGCTACGTGGTCAGCGCCGCGCCTGCGGTCGTGGTGTCGAGCGGCTATACGCCCGTGGTCGGTGCCGTGATGCCCGAAACGGTGCAGTTGCAGGTTTTCGACACCATGCAGGACTATGGCGGCTTCAATGCGCCCGCCTATCGCTACGTGGTCCTGCAGGATCAGGGCACGGTTCTGGTGGAGCCGGAAAGCCGCCGCATCATCCAGGTGATCCGCTGACCAGGTTTTCCCGCTAAAGGTCGGCGAGCCCGATCAATTCGACGCCCGCCGCGGCCATGTCGGCCTGCGCGCGGGCGAGCGAGCCATTCGCGTCGATCGCCCGGCATCCGTCCAGGATCACCTGCGTGCGGAAGCGGTGGCGGGCGGCGTCGACGGCGGACCAGGCGACGCAGAAGTCCGTCGCCAAACCCATCAGGCAGACGTGGTCGATCCCACGGTCGCGCAGCGCCCCAGTCAAACCGGTTGGGGTCACGCGGTCAGCTTCATAGAAGGTGGAATAGCTGTCGATGCCCGCGTGCACACCCTTGCGCACGATCATATGGGCGTGGGGGACGTCGAGGCCGGGGGCAAAGGCGGCCCCAGCAGTTCCCTGGACGCAATGGTCCGGCCACAGCACTTGGGGGCCGTAGGGGAGATCGATCACCTCGAAGGGGGCGCGGCCCGGATGGGACGTCGCAAAGGACACATGGCCCGCCGGGTGCCAGTCCTGGGTCAGGATGACGTTACGGAAAGTTGAGGCGACCCGATTCGCCAAAGGGACAACTTCGTCGCCGCCTGCGACCGCAAGGCTTCCGCCGGGCAGGAAGTCCACCTGGAGGTCCACGAGCAGCAAAGCGACCCGCGGATTCTCGCCGATGGATGACGTCGCGCGCATGAGGACCCTCGCGGATTCTTGAAAAAGCTAATGCGCGCCATCTTGCACGCCTTGCGGCGGTCCGACACCCCTCCTATATCGGCCTCGAACGCCACGGAAACGTGACGTACCCCAATTCAACGGGGACCGGCGGACAGCCGCGGGAGGGGCTCGCGGGCATCCTTTTGTGGGCGCTGCAAAGGCCCGGCCGGTCTGCCGACAAGGAGAAGTATATGTCCAAGATTATCGGCATCGACCTCGGAACGACCAATTCCTGCGTGGCGGTGATGGAGGGGGCCTCCCCGAAGGTCATCGAGAACGCCGAAGGCGCGCGCACCACGCCGTCCATCGTCGCCTTCACGGAAGATGGCGAGCGTCTGGTTGGCCAGCCCGCCAAGCGGCAGGGCGTCACCAATCCCGAGCGCACCTTTTTCGCCGTGAAGCGCCTCATCGGTCGTCGCTTTGACGACCCGACGGTCGCCAAGGACAAGGGCCTCGTTCCCTATAAGATCGTGCGCGCCGACAACGGCGACGCCTGGGTCGAGTCCGACGGCACCAAATATTCGCCCTCGCAGATTTCCGCCTTCATCCTTCAGAAGATGAAGGAGACGGCCGAGTCGTTCCTGGGCGAGAAGGTCGAGAAGGCGGTCATCACCGTCCCGGCTTACTTCAACGACGCCCAGCGCCAGGCCACCAAGGACGCCGGCAAGATCGCCGGTCTCGAGGTGCTGCGCATCATCAACGAGCCCACCGCGGCCGCGCTTGCTTATGGCCTTGACAAGAAGTCGGCCGGCACCATCGCGGTCTATGACCTGGGCGGTGGCACGTTCGACGTGTCGATCCTGGAGATCGGCGACGGCGTGTTCGAGGTGAAGTCCACGAACGGCGACACGTTCCTGGGCGGCGAAGACTTCGACATGCGGCTCGTCAATTATCTCGCCGACGAGTTCAAGAAGGAGCAGGGCATCGACCTGCGCAGCGACAAGCTCGCCCTCCAGCGGCTGAAGGAAGCCGCCGAGAAGGCCAAGATCGAGCTGTCGTCCGCGACCCAGACCGAGATCAACCTGCCCTTCATCACCGCCGATGCGTCCGGTCCCAAGCACCTGACCATGAAGCTGACCCGCGCCAAGTTCGAGGCGCTGGTGGAAGACCTCATCCAGCGCACGGTCGAGCCCTGCCGGCTTGCCCTCAAGGATGCGGGCCTCACCGCCGGCCAGATCGACGAAGTGGTGCTGGTGGGCGGCATGACCCGCATGCCCAAGGTCCAGGAAGTGGTGAAGCAGTTCTTCGGCAAGGAGCCCCACAAGGGCGTCAACCCGGACGAGGTGGTCGCCATCGGCGCCGCCATCCAGGCGGGCGTGCTCCAGGGCGACGTGAAGGACGTGCTGCTGCTCGACGTGACCCCGCTGTCGCTCGGCATCGAGACGCTCGGCGGCGTGTTCACCCGCCTGATCGACCGCAACACCACCATCCCCACCAAGAAGAGCCAGGTGTTCTCCACGGCTGAGGATGGCCAGACCGCGGTCACCATCCGGGTGTTCCAGGGCGAGCGCGAAATGGCGGCGGACAACAAGATCCTCGGCCAGTTCGACCTGGTGGGCATCCCGCCCGCGCCGCGCGGCGTGCCGCAGGTGGAAGTGACCTTCGACATCGACGCCAACGGCATCGTGCAGGTGTCCGCCAAGGACAAGGGCACGGGCAAGGAACAGCAGATCCGCATCCAGGCGTCCGGCGGCCTCAGCGACAATGACATCGACAAGATGGTCAAGGACGCGGAGGCGCATGCCGCCGAGGACAAGAAGCGCAAGGCTCTGGCGGAAGCCAAGAACCATGCCGAGGCCCTGATCCACTCCACGGAAAAGGCCATGTCCGAGCACGGCGATAAGGTGGGCGCCACCGAGAAGGCGGCCATCGAGCAGGCCATCACGGATCTTAAGGGCGTGGTGACCGGCGAGGACGCCGACGCCATCCAGGCCAAGACCCAGGTCCTGGCCCAGGCCTCCCTCAAGCTGGGCGAGGCCATGTATGCGGCCCAGCAGGGCGGCAGCGAAGAGCCCGGCGCCGCCAAGAAGGACGACGTGGTGGACGCCGAGTTCACCGAAGTGGACGACGACAAGAAGAAGTCGGCCTGATCCTTGCCTCCTCATCCCGCAAGGGATGGGAGCGTGAACCACCGATCCCCCGGGGCTTGCCCCGGGGGTCTTGTATCGGGGCACCTGTTGCCCGCCCCTCGGACCATGTGCCCGCGGCTCGCCGGGGCGGAAGGGGCGTGGTGCCGCACATGACGCTTCAGGGGCCCCCTACCGGACCGGGGCGGCGGATGTAACGAGCCATGTCGAAGCGCGATTATTACGAAGTTCTGGGATGCGACCGCGGTGCCGATGAAACGGTGCTGAAGGCCTCCTACCGCAAGCTCGCCATGAAATGGCACCCCGATCGCAACCAGGGCGACGGCGAGGCCGAGATCCGCTTCAAGGAAGTCAACGAGGCCTATGAGGTCCTGAAGGACCCGCAGAAGCGCGCCGCCTATGACCGCTTCGGCCATGCCGCCTTCGAAAATGGCATGGGGGGCGGCGGGCCGGGTGGGCCGGGATTTGGCGCCGACTTCGCCTCCACCTTCGCCGACATCTTCGACGATCTGTTCGGCGGCCAGATGGGCGGCGGGCGCGGCCGGCCGGGCAATGGCGGGCGCGGGCGCGGGGCGGACCTGCGCTACAATATGGATATCACGCTGGAAGAAGCCTTCGCCGGCAAGGATGCCCAGATCAAGATCCCCACTTCCATCGTGTGTGAGTCCTGCTCGGGCTCCGGCGCCAAGGCGGGCACCCAGCCCAAGACCTGCCGCACCTGCGGCGGCGCGGGCAAGATCCGCCATGCCCAGGGCTTCTTCACCCTGGAGCGCACCTGCCCCGCCTGTCAAGGCCGTGGCAGCATGATCGAGGACCCCTGCCCCAATTGCGGCGGTGCCGGCCGCGTCACCCGCGAGCGCACCCTCACCGTGCACATTCCGGCGGGCGTGGAGGATGGCACCCGTATTCGCCTGGGCGGCGAGGGCGAAGCCGGCACGCGGGGCGGTCCTGCGGGCGATCTCTACATCTTCCTGTCCATCGAGCCCCATCCCTTCTTCCAGCGGGAAGGCGCAGACCTTTATTGCCGGGCGCCCATTTCCATGGTGACGGCGGCGCTGGGCGGCACGGTGGAAGTGCCCACCATCGGCGGCGAAAAGTCGAAGGTGAAGATCCCGGAAGGCACCCAGTCCGGCAAGCGCCTGCGTCTGTCCGGCAAGGGCATGCCGGTGATGCGCACCCGCAACCATGGCGACATGTATGTGCAGGTGGTGGTGGAGACGCCGCAAAACCTCACCAAGCGCCAGAAGGAACTGCTGTCGGAATTCGACCGCGAGTGCTCCAACGAGACCCATCCGGAATCCAACGGTTTCTTTGCCAAGATGAAGGATTTCTTCCAGGGCGCGGCCGACCCGGACTGAGGGGTCGCCGCCAAGATGCGTCCGCCATCCTTCCGCCGAACTGCCAAGCGAGGAGTTCGGCGTCTGAAAGGTGTGGCCATGATTCCGCGTTCGATCCGACTTCTCGCATGCGCCATGCTGGCCGTTCTCGGCTCGGTGGGAAGCGCGCTCGCTCATCCCCATGTCTGGGTGACCATGCAGACGCAGGTCATGTATGGGCCGGACGGCATGGTCACCGGGCTGAAACAGGACTGGACTTTCGACGAGGCCTTCACCGCCTTCGCTCTCCAGGGCCTGGAGCGCAACAAGGACGGCACCTATCCAGATAAGGTCCTGAAGCCACTCGCGGAGGTGAATGTCACCTCGCTCAAGGAATATGGCTATTTCGTCAAGGCCAAGAACGCGACCGCCAAGCTCGCCTTCAAGGATCCGGTCGACTATTACCTGACCTATGAGAACGAAGCGCTGACGCTTCACTTCATCCTGCCGTTGGTCAAGCCCATACCGTCCAAGGGGACCATGAGCTTCGACATTTACGACCCAACTTACTTCGTTTCTTTCAGTTTCGCCGACAAGGATCCGGTGGCCCTCGCGGGAGCGCCCTCGGGCTGCTCCTCGCAGGTGATCGTGCCGAACCAGCCGCAGACCATGCAATTGTCCGAGAGCTTCTTCACGGATCTCACCTCCTCAAGCACCTATGGCGCGCAATTCGCCAATAAGGTCACGGTGAGGTGTCCGTGAGGAAACCGGCCTTCCCGGCCGTGCGCGGCCCCCTTCTCGCCGCTCTCCTCATCGCTGTCCTTCTTGCCCTGGATGCCCATGCGGGATCCGTTGCGGCACAAACCCTCGGGCAGGCGGGACCGAAGGCGTCTCCCTTCGGTATGGGCACGCCGGGGCCGGCCCCCTCGGGTTTCACCGGCTTCATCCTGGCCAAGCAGTCGGAATTCTACCGCGCCCTCATCCAGGCCGTGCGCGCCGCCAAGGCCGATGGCAATGCGGTGAAGGTTCTGGCGGGGCTCTCTTTTCTCTATGGCATCTTCCACGCCGCCGGTCCCGGCCACGGCAAGGCGGTGATCTCCTCCTACCTGCTGGCGGATGGCGGCACGTTGCGGCGCGGCATCGGCCTCGCCTTCGCCTCCGCTTTGGTGCAGGCCTGCGCGGCGATCCTGTTCGTGGGCGTGCTGGCATTGCTGTTCGGCGCCACCGCAGTCTCCATGGCCAGGGCCCTGAACATGGTGGAGATCGCGGCCTATGGCGGCATCGCCCTGTTCGGGGCATGGCTCGCCTTCACCAAGGGGCGCAGCCTCGTGCGGCAGTGGAGGGGCGTGCCGGCGGACCATGTGCACGGTCCGGACTGCGGCTGCGTCGACAAGCACGCGCCCGACCCGCATCTCCTGGATGGACGCGGGGGCTGGCGTCGCGCCGCCATTGCGGTTGTCTCGGCCGGTGCGCGCCCTTGCTCGGGAGCCATCTTGGTGTTGACGTTCGCCCTCGCCCAGAGCGTGCCCTGGAGCGGCGTCATTTCGGTCTTCGCCATGGGAGTGGGCACCGCCCTTACCGTTTCGGCAATTGCGGCGCTCGCGGTCTATGGCAAGAGGGCGGCGGTGGGGATTGCAAGCTTGGGAGGCCCGCGCGCGGCCCTGGTCACGCTGGGGGTGGAGCTCCTCGCGGCTCTGCTGGTCATGGCCTTCGGGCTGGCGCTGCTGACCGGCTATCTGGCCAGCGAGCGCCTGCTTCCGGGATAAGGTTGGGCGGTCCGGGGCTTCCCGGCCTCCGGTCCCTCGGGTCTCAGCGGCGCGAGAGCATCAGGTCCACGAAGCCCTGATAGTTCACGCCGTCCATGAAGCCCGCGCCAGCGACCTGGTCAAGCTGGCCGTCGTCCAACGGGCGGCCGCCGAACACGTCCTGCGGCGCGAAGGGATGGCTCGTACCCTGGGAGAGCGCGGACAGCTTCATGGCGAGCTCGGCGGCGGCCGCCGCGACGATGGCTTCCACCTTGGCGGCCAGCTCCGGCTGCGCCTTGGCGGCCTCAAGGAATTGGGACACCTTGCTCATCATGCCCTCCATCAAGGCAGGGGCTGCGCCGATACACGCCGGCGATGACATCACCCTGCGGCGCCTTTCCAGTGCTGATCAAAGCAGCCGCAAATAAGGCGGCGTTCGGGAAAAGAGCCGGGAAGTCACCCGCGCGTGGGCGGACGCAAACGCTCTTCCTTAGCAGACGTGCGCCGGTAAAATGTTGCGCTGCACGCCTTTTAGGTGATGCAGTGCACCAAAGTGCGTCACGCCTGCATTTTTGGCAATTTCATTTCACAACCCTTCCAAACAACGAAATTGCGAGGGGCGGCGGTCCGTGTCAGCTTTGATGTGGATCAAGCCGGCGCGGCATCTTGCCGAAGCCGGGGGCGCGGGCACTGCGCCGCGTCGGGAGGCCCTGATGGCATTGAAGCCTGTCTCGCTCGACGACAAATACGACCTCGCCAAAGAAGAGGTCTTCGTTTCCGGCACCCAGGCGCTGGTGCGCCTTGCCCTGATGCAGAAGGAGCGCGACCGGCGGGCGGGCCTTAACACGGCGGGTTATGTGAGCGGCTATCGCGGCTCGCCGCTGGGCGGCCTCGACCAGCAGTTCCTGCGCGCCGACAAGGTGCTCAAAGCCAACGACATCCTGTTCCAGAGCGGGCTGAACGAGGATTTGGCCGCCACCGCCCTGTGGGGCTCCCAGCAGGCGGAGCTGCGCGGCGAAGGCAAGTATGACGGCGTCTTCGGCCTCTGGTACGGCAAGGGCCCGGGCGTCGACCGCTCCGGCGACGTGTTCCGCCACGCCAACAATGCGGGCACCTCGCCCTATGGCGGCGTGCTTGCCCTCATGGGCGACGACCATACCTGCGAAAGCTCCACCACCGCCCATCAGAGCGAGTTTCATTTCGTCGACGTGATGATCCCGGTCCTCAATCCGGCCGGGGTGCAGGAGATCCTCGATTATGGCCTCTATGGCTGGGCGCTGTCGCGCTTTTCCGGCGCCTGGGTGGGGCTGAAGGCGGTCAAGGACACCATCGAATCCACCGGCATCGTGGATGGGCGCCTCGACCGTGTGAGCCTGGCGGATCTCGGCGGCTTTACACTGCCGCCCGGCGGCCTCAACATCCGCCTTGGCGACACGGCCATCGCGCAGGAAGAGCGCCTCCAGGAATATAAGCGCGACGCCATCATCCACTTTCTGCGTGCCAATCGGCTCAACCGCTTCATCACGTCCGGCGGCGCGCGCCCGCGCATCGGCATCGCCACCGTGGGCAAGAGCTATCTGGACGTGCGCCTCGCCCTCGACGAGCTGGGGATCGACGAGGTGCGCGCCAACGATCTGGGCATCCGCATCTGGAAGGTGGCCTGCCCCTGGCCGCTGGAGACGCAGGGCCTTCAGGATTTCGCCCGTGGCCTCGACCTCATCATGGTGGTGGAGGAGAAGCGCTCCCTCATCGAGGTGCAGGTGCGCGAGGAGTTGTACGGCACCGCCAACCAGCCGGTCTGCATCGGCAAGAAGGACGAGCAGGGCCGCTGGCTGTTCCCGGTCAAGGGTGCGCTCGATCCCAACGACATCGCCATCGCGCTCGGCAAGAGGCTTCTGGCCTATGGCGACATCCCCGACATCGCCGCCCGCGTGGCGGAGCTGGAGGAGGCCCAGCGTGTGCTCGCCGCCACCGGAGACGTGGCCACCCGCATTCCCTATTTCTGCTCCGGCTGCCCGCACAACACCTCCACCAAGGTGCCAGACGGCATGCGCGCCTATGCGGGCATCGGCTGCCACTACATGGTGCAGTGGATGGACCGCCAGACCACGGGCTTCACCCAGATGGGCGGGGAAGGCGCCAACTGGATCGGCGAGGCGCCCTTCTCCAAGCGCGGCCACGTATTCCAGAATCTGGGCGACGGCACCTATAACCATTCCGGCTATCTGGCGGTGCGCGCCTCCGTGGCCGCCAAGGTGAACGTCACCTACAAGATCCTGTTCAACGATGCCGTCGCCATGACCGGCGGCCAGCGACATGACGGCAACCTGAACGTGCCCATGATCGCCCAGCAGGTGGCGGCGGAGGGCGTGCAGCGCGTTGTCGTCGTCACCGACGAGCCGGACAAGTATCCCGCCGGGATCAAATGGCCGGACGGGCTGACCATCCATCATCGGGACGAGTTGGACAAGGTGCAGCGGGAGTTGGCCACGGTGCCCGGCGTGACCGCTCTCATCTATGACCAGACCTGCGCCTCCGAGAAGCGGCGCCGCCGCAAGCGCGGCCAGTTCCCGGACCCGGACAAGCGCGTCATCATCAATGAGCGCGTCTGCGAGGGCTGCGGCGATTGCGGCGTGAAGTCCAATTGCGTGTCCGTGCAGCCGCTGGAGACCGAGTGGGGCCGCAAGCGGGAGATCGACCAGTCCTCCTGCAACAAGGACTTCTCCTGCGTGAACGGCTTCTGCCCGTCCTTCGTGACGGTGCACGGCGCCAAGCCCCGCAAGAGCGCGGGCGCGGCGGCAGGCGCCGGCGACTGGCCTGAGCTCCCGGAGCCCAACTTGCCCGCCATCGAGGGCACCTATGGCGTCATCGCCACGGGTGTGGGTGGCACCGGCGTGGTGACCATTGGCGCCATCCTGGGCATGGCGGCGCACCTGGAAGGCAAGGCCTGTGGGATGATCGACATGGCCGGCCTCGCCCAGAAGGGCGGGGCGGTCTACAGCCATATCCGCCTCGCCCATGCGCCCGAGGACATCACCGCCATCCGTATTCCCGCGCGCGGGGCCGACTTTATCCTGGGCGGCGATCTGGTGGTGGCCGGCACCAAGAAGGTGCTGGCGTCGGTGAAGCCCGGCAAGACGCTGGTGGTGGTGAACACCCACGAGGTGTTGCCGGGCGATTTCACCCGCAATGCCGACTATTCCCTCCCCAGCGCTCGCATCAAGCGCACCATTGCCGCCACTGCGGGGGAGGAGAACACCCACCTGATCGAGGCCAGCCGCCTCGCCACCGGCCTGTTCGGCAATTCGCTGGCGCAGAACATTTTCATGGTGGGCTATGCCTATCAGTTCGGCGGCCTGCCCGTGTCGGCCGAGGCCATTCTCAAGGCCATCGAGCTGAATGGCGAGGCGGTGGCCATGAACCAGGCTGCCTTCCTGTGGGGCCGGCGTGCGGCGCATGATCCGGCCCGCGTGGAAGCCGCCATCGGCACCTCCGCGCCGGTCAGCGAGGCCCGGGTGCTCTCCACCTCGCTGGACGAGATGATCACCCGCCGGGTGGCTGACCTCACGGCCTATCAGAGCGCCCGCTACGCCGCCCGCTTCAAGGCGCTGGTGGACAAGGTGCAGGCCGCCGAGGCGGCCCGCGCCCCCGGCCGGTCCGGCCTCACTGAGGCCGTGGTGCGCAATCTCTACAAGCTCATGGCCTATAAGGACGAGTATGAGGTGGCCCGGCTCTTCTCCGACGGCGCCTTCCAGCGCCAGGTGGAAGCGGCCTTCGAGGGCGACCTCTCCTACGAGTTCCACCTTGCCCCGCCCATCTTCGCCAAGCCCGATCCGGTCACCGGCGAGCCGCGCAAGATGCGGTTCGGGCCGCGCATGATGAAGGGCTTTTCCTGGCTCGCGCGCTTCAAGGCGCTGCGCGGCACGCCACTCGACATCTTCGGGTGGAGCGAGGAGCGCCGGACGGAGCGGGCCCTCATCAAGGATTACGAGAAGCTGGTGGCGGAGCTGATCGGAGCGCTGAACCTCGACAATCACGCTTATGCGGTGGCGCTCGCCTCCATCCCCGCCAAGATCCGCGGCTACGGCCATGTGAAGGTCCGTCACTTGGCCGCCGCCAAGGCGGAGGAGGCCGACCTCCTGGCCCGCTTCCGCGCCCCGCCCGCCGCCCGGCCGGAGGCACAGGCGGCGGAGTGACGCGCGGGCGGTGCGCGCGAGCAAGGCCCAGCCCAAAAAGAAACCGCCGGCCTGAGGGCCGGCGGTCTTTTCCGTTCAGGAGGCGGGCGCCTCAGTCCTGTGGCTGGGGCGCTTCGGGCTGGTCGCTGGCGCGGCCGGTGCGGCGGCGTTCGGCCATGAACTGGTCGAACTCGGCCTTGTCCTTGGCCATCCGCAGCCGCTCCAGGAAGTCCTTGAACTCCTTCTGCTCCTCCTCGAGGCGCCGCAGCGTCTCGGAGCGGTATTCGTCAAAGGCCCGGTTGCCCGAGGAGGGCGGGCCACCGAAGCCCCAGGGGCCCGGCCCGCGGCCGCCGCCGCACATGCGGTCCATCTTATCCTGCCAGCGGGCCATACGATGTCCGCAGCCCACGCGCCCGGAGAAGAGGGTGAAGGCGAGGACCGCCAGGCCCGCCGGCCACCAGAACACGAAGCCGAGGACCGCCAACGCGATCCACGCCCCGGTGCCGAGGCCATCCAGTTTCGATACGAGTGTCACGGCCAACCCTTTCGGCGTGAATGTTAATAACATTTACATAGATGGGCCCAAGTCCGCTTTCTGTCAAGGGCCGTCGCGCGGACCCGTCGCCTGGTGGCCGAAAATTTCAGTCGCGCGGGCCGGCGCCGAGGCCCTGGAGATAGACCAAGACGCCCGCCTCCAAGAGCTCTTCCGGCGACATGGGCAGGCTGCGGCGCGCCTTGTCGCCGCGACCGAAGAGGTCAGCGATGCCATGGGCCAGCGACCAGATGTGAAGCGCCAGCATCATGGCCGGGGGCCGGGAAGGCAAGGTTGCCGCCACCGCTTCCGCTGCGCTGCGCAGGGCGCCGAAGGCGCGGTCGCCTTCCGCCCGCACTTCCGGCGTGGCGTCGGCGGGCACGTTGGCCTCGAACATGGCCGCATAGAAGGCCGGCTGGGTGCGGGCGAACGCCAGATAGGCCCGGCCCAGCCGCTCAAGCGCGGTGCGCGGATCGGGCCAGCCCCGGTCCCAGGCCGCTTCCAGCGCATCGGCGAAGGCAGCAAAGCCGCGCCGGGCCACCTCGGCCATCAGGTCGTCGCGATCCCGGAAATGGCGGTAGGGCGCGGCGGGGCTCACGCCGGCCGCCCGCGCCGCCTCCGCGAAGGTGAAGCCGCCGGGTCCCTTTTCGCCGATCAGGTCGAGGGCGGCGCGCACCAGGGCTTCCTTCAGGTTGCCGTGGTGGTAGCCGCGCGTGCCCTCTCGGTCCGATTTCGACCAGCTCATCTTTGGGTCCCGGTTATGTAAGCCGGGTTTACATAAGGACCGGCCCCCCGTCGAGGCTCATCCGAGCTCGAAGGTGGTGATGCCGAAGATCCGGTCCAAGGGCAAGGCAGGCGCCGCGCCGCGATACATGCGGGCGGTCTCGAACACGGGCGTGAGGCCGGCCTCTTGCGCCATCTCACGGGCGGCGGCATGGGGCTCGGGCACGTCGAGAAAGATGGGCTCGCCTGGCGCCGCCGCGTGGGCATGGCCGCATGCCGCCCCATAGAGCGCGCGGGCGGTCGCCGCGTCCGGGGCAAAGAGCGGGCCGATCTTGTGTCCGCTGCCGCAGCGGCGGACCACGCAATAGCCGGCAATGCCCCCGTCCTTGTGGGCGGCGAAGGCGCGTCCCTCCGTGGGCAGGAGCCAGCGGGAGAGGAAGCCCGGCCGGTCGAACAGGAAGTGGCGGCGATCAAACGCCATCACGGCCGGGACGAGAAGCGCGTCTAGGGCCTTGATGTCCGGATGGGGAGCCGCGGGCGCATGCGGCAGGCCGCCATAGCGGATGTTGCGGTGGGCGAGGACAAAGCCCGAGCGGGCATAATTGTCCACCTGGTCGAGAACCCCGTCGAGCCCCACCACCCGGGACCCCAGCCGCTCCAGGGCTGAATACCACACCGCGCGGCCATAGCCTTGGCCGCGCATGTCCGGGCGACAAATGTAGAAGCCGATGAAGCCGAAGGCGGGGCCATAGGTGACGGCCGAGATGACGCTGGCAAGCTCACCGGCCTCGAACAGGCCGATGAAGCCGTCAGGATCCTGGGCCAGGAAGGCGGCCGCATCCCCTGTGCCGGGATTCCACCCTTCCCGTGCGGCCCAGGAGATGGCGATCTCCACCTCATCGGCGGTCAGGGTGCGAATGTGATGTGTCATGGTCATGCCGGCATGGTGGTGGCGGGGAGGGCGGTCAGCGGGCTTCGGTGCCGTCGGCGACGACCACCATGTTCCGCCCGCGCGCCTTGGCGAGATAGAGCGCCCGGTCCGCGCGCTCGATGATGGCCTCCAGGTTCGCATCCTCCGGGGTCAGACTGGCGACGCCGAAGCTGGCGCGGACCTCCAAGGGGGCAGTGGGGGTGTGTACCGGAGCGGAGGCGATGGCGCGCGCCAAGCGATGGGCGACGCGCTCGGCCCCCTCCAGGTCGGCACCGGAAATCAGAATGGCGAACTCCTCGCCGCCGAGGCGAGCAAACACGTCGTGGGGGCGCAGCTCCGCCCGGCAGCGCCCCGACACCTCGCGCAGCACCGCATCTCCTGCGGCATGGCCGTGGCGGTCGTTGATCCACTTGAACCGGTCCATGTCGAAGATCAGCACCGAAAGCCGTGCGCCCGACAGCAAGGCGTGGTGAAAGGCGGCTTCGCCGCGCTCCATGAACATGCGTCGGTTGCCGAGTCCCGTAAGGGCGTCGGTGCCGGCGAGCCGGCGCAGTTCCTCTTCCATGCGACGGCGCGCAGTGATGTCCCAGCACGCCATCACATAAAGCTCACCGATGACGCCGAACCGGAATTGGATGGTGCGGGTGGTCCCGTCCCGACAGCGCACATCCCAGTCCGTCTGGGCGAACTGGCTGGATTGAAGACGCAGCAGCGACAGGCGGTGCCGCCATTCGGCCATGGCTCGGCTGCGCGCCTCCTCCTCCGGAAAGGCTTGCGCCCACCAATCCTCAAGATGCAGGTGTTCTCCGGACGCGGGGCGCGCAAACATGTCGTCGGCGACGGCGTTGGAAAACACCTGATTGTAGTCGAGGTCGAATATCTTCAAGCCCACCGGCAGGCCGGAAAGCACGTCCTGCGCGAGCTCCGCCCAGCCGCGCGCCTCGCCTTCCTGATGGCCAATCGCGGGTTCGAGCGTCAGCAGATAGCCCTCGTCCGGCGCCGGCAGTCGGGCGTGGCGCACAGCCAGCACCGCCGGAGAGGCCTGCCGCTCCAGCGGCAGGAGCAACCGGTCCCCAGGTGGGCGCGTCTGCACATGCGCGGACAGGCGCACCATGGCCCAGTCCCCCAAGAGCGCGTCGAGCCGCGTGAGCGGTGGCAGGCCTTGGGGAGGAAGGTGCAGCAGGGTGCGTGCCGCCGCGTTGGCCGCAGCCACATGCCTTCCCTGTGCGTCGATCGCCAGGAGCGGATGGTGGACCAACTCCATCCAGGGCAGGCATGGACCCCCTGTTGGCGCGGGTGGGGCCCCTGCGCCCGCGGGTGCCTCAGGCGTGGCCAATCGAACAGTGCTCCCTAAGACCCCACTTGCTCAAGGAAGCCGGCAAGGTCCTCCGTGACGAAATCCACATAGGCATCCTCCCTGCCCTCGAACTCCCAGGCTTCCCGCGCCTCCAGCCGTTCCCCCGGGGGGACCACAAGAATGGTGACCATGCCGAGCCGGTGCGGAACCTCCAGATTGCGCGCCAGGTCCTCGAACATGGCGGCGCGGCTGGGGTCCACCCCGTAGGCATCCAGGAACCTCCCATACGCATCAGGTGTGGGTTTGGGGTGGAATTCCGCCGCAACTATGTCATGGACCGCCGCGAAGTGCTGGTCCATGCCGAGCTTGGACAGCACATTGCGTGCGTGGCGTTCCGATCCGTTGGTGTAGACGAGCTTCTTGCCGGGCAGCGCCTCGATGGCGGCGGCGAGGCGCGGGGAGGGGTCGAGCCGAGACAGGTCCACGTCGTGGACATGATCCAGGAACGCATCTGGCTCAATGCCGTGCTCGATCATGAGGCCGCGGAGCGAGGTGCCGTAGCGACGATAATAGTCCTTCTGGAGCTTGAAGGCGTCGTCGAGGGTGAGGCCCAGGAGGCCGGCAATGTAGTCCCGCATGCGTGCGTCGATCTGGCCCCACAGGTCATGGCGGGCCGGATAGAGTGTATTGTCGAGATCGAACACCCAGGTGTCGACGTCGCGAAAGGCGGGAGAAGGGGTTTCGATCATGGAAGCATCCGCGGCAAGGGCGCGCGGATGTAGCATCAAAGGACCGCAGCGTCATGTCGCGCTCAGGCCGGCACGGAGGAGCGCGTTAGAGCATGTGCCGATCAGATAGCATCGCCATCTGATCGGATCACGCATTCTCTATCATGGGTTAGAGCGCGCCCCTCCGCATTTGCGGGGCGGTGGTGTCAGAACCGCCATTCCGCGCGCGTCTTGACGATGGCGTTGCCCTGGCTCAGCCCGGGAAGCGTACCGGAGTCGCCGGTGGTATGACACGGATAAGTATTGCTCGCGACCTCCCAGGTGGCGGGGGCATTTTGCACGTCGTTCTTGAGATAGGCGTATGCGGCCTCCACGCCGATGTCGAAGGTCTCATAGACGGAATAGATGAGGCTGGGCGGCGGTGGAGTAGAGCTGGCCGCGGCCCCATTGTGGAATGTAGGAATAGGTTGCGTTCGGGTCGACCGCTGCGGGCTTGGGCGGATCTATCTGGACAAAGCCGACATTGAAGTTGGACCGCCATTTGTCGGACCAATAGTGCGTCAGCATGGCCGCCAGATTGAAGCCCTGGACGGTCTTGAAGGCGTAAGGCACGTCCTGGCCGTTGCCGGACACCACCATCATGTTCTGGTCGACACGCAGGATGCCGCCCAGGAGCGAGCCGTTGTTCTGCGTGGAAATGTTGCTGAGGCCACCTGCGGCGAGCAAGGCGCCGATGTTGCCGTTGGCATAGTTGGCCGTCAGCCAGAGTTGGTCGCCCTTCCCCAATTGAGGCAGCTTCACATTGGCCGTCACGCCGATGGCGCCGCCGACCTTGTAGGAATAGCCGGAGGCGTGGGCCCCATAAAGAACCGTACCCTGGTCGAGCGGGACCGGGGCCTGAGCCCATACGTCGGAATCTGCCGTCTCCAGCGGGTTGGTGTTCAGGACACCCTGCAGGGCCAGCCAGCCCCAGTGCTGCTCCCACTTGATGTTGCCCACCAGATAGAAGGCCGACATGGGCCGGTTGACGGACATGTTATAGGCCCAGGCCGCGCCCCGCTCGATGGCGCCAGTCGCCGACCAGCCGGAGCCGAGGTCGTGCTTGTAAGCCAGTTGGAAGACGCCGTTGGTATATTGCGTCCACGGGGTGCCGGTATACATGTTGGTCGGCATCAGCGCGTAATTGGAGGGTGCGATGCCCATGGTGAAGCCGCCGACGCTGAGATAGGCGGCCTCGGGGATGGCCTTCAGTTGCACGCCCGGCGCAAACGTATATTCCGCATTGTTGGCGATGGTGGCCGTCCGTGTGCCGGTGAGGCTGGAAAGGCGCAGCTTGCCGACGATGCGCGCGTCGCCGAAATCGGTTGGCGTGACGGCCTCGAAATCGATGCGGCTGCGCCCTTCCGTTCCCACGGTGTCCATCGTGTTGCCACCCTGGGGTGACTCCAGCATCGCCATATGCTTCGGAATGGTACCGAGGGACGCGCAGCTTATCCCGTTCGCTCTTCAGTTGAAGAACCAGTCGATACAATTCTTCATTTGTCGGTGCCTGTGCGAAAGCGACATCTGTCGCTGCCCATATGGCCGCGAACGCGGTCGTTCCAAGTATGATGGTGCGAATGGTCTTCATCGTGCGCCCCCCGGCCACAACGATTCGATTAACTTGCAAGTAAAACGCCCCAACGGTCCGCGCATTGAGTGAGCGCCGGCGCCACCGTGCGTGCCGCCTCGTCTTCGGCTTGTGGCGCAAAAAAAAGCGCGCCGCAGGGGGCTGCGACGCGCTCGGAAACGGCTGGTGCGGGTGATATGGGCCTGGTGGCCTCAGCGGGTGATCAGCGTACCGGCTCCGCCATCGGTCAGCAGTTCCAGCAGCACCGCATGAGGCACCTTGCCGTCGAGGATGACCACCCCTTCCACGCCCTGTTCCAGGGCATAGATGCAGGTTTCCACCTTGGGAATCATACCGCCCGAAATGGTGCCGTCGGCGATCAGCCGCTCGGCCTCCTCCACGGTCAGGCGGGGGATCAGGTTCTTGTTCTTGTCCAGAACGCCCGGTACGTCGGTCAGCATGAGCAGGCGCTTGGCGCCGAGCGCACCGGCAATGGCCCCGGCGAAGGTGTCGGCGTTCACGTTATAGGTGCCGCCATCGGCCGCCGCCGCAACGGGAGCGAGGACGGGGATCAGTTCCCGCCGCAGGATCTGGTCGAGCACGGTGGTGTCCACCCGCTCGGGCTCGCCCACGAAGCCGAGGTCGATTTCCTGCTCGATATTGCTGCCGGGATCCGTCACCACGCGGCTGGCCTTGCGGGCCACCACCATGTTGCCGTCCTTGCCGCACAGGCCGATGGCCGTGCCGCCCGCCGCATTGATGAAACCGACGATCTGCTTGTTGATGGATCCGGCCAGCACCATTTCCACGATTTCCACCGTGGCCTTGTCGGTGATGCGCAGGCCGGCCGCGAATTCCGACTTGATGCCGAGCTTGGTGAGCATGGCTCCGATCTGCGGGCCGCCCCCATGCACCACCACGGGATTCACGCCGGACTGCTCCAGCAGCACGATGTCTTCGGCGAAGGTGCGGGCGACGCTTTCGTTGCCCATGGCGTGGCCGCCATATTTCACCACCACGATGGAATCATCGTAGCGCTGCATGTAGGGGAGGGCCTTGGTGAGCACCTCGGCCAGGAGCTGGCCTTGCGCTTCGCCGGCGGGGTCCTGACCTGCGGGGTCTTGCTCGCTCATGTCCGGATGCGTCCTTCTGGTGCTGGGCGGCACGCTTCTAGAGCATGATCGGTGAAAGTTGAATGGCCTTCCCTGCATGGCGGTCGCCGCGGCTTCACCGATCCGCGCCCACAGTGCGCGCGCCGCCTCCGATCCACCACATTTGAGCCGCTCTAGGCTGGCCGAACGCCCGCGTGCGGGAATAGCTCTCCAGGTAGATCCATCCGCCGATGACCACGCCGAAGCCCGCCCGCCGCGCCCTGGACCTGCGCCCTTCGCGCATTGCGCTCCTGTTCCTCCTTTGCTTCGCGATCGTCGCGATCCCGGTGGTGACGCATCCCATCCCGCCGCTGTCGGATTATGTGAACCATCTCTCGCGCATGCACATCATTGCGCAGGTGAAGTCCGACCCACAGCTCGCCCGCTATTACACGTTGGAATGGTCGGTCCTGCCAAACCTGATGATGGACATGATCGTTCCGCCCCTCCAGCGGCTGGCCACCGTGTTCGTGGCAGGTGAGATCTACACGCTCATGTGCTTTGGCCTGATCGCGTTCGGGACCTTGACGCTGCACCGGGCGCTGTTCGGACAATGGTCGGCGATCCCGCTTCTGGCCTTTCCGCTGCTCTACAACTCCGTCTTCCTGATCGGGGTGATGAATTATGTGTTCGGCATCGGCCTTGCTTTGCTGGCGCTGACCACCTGGATCGGGCTGCGGCAAAGCCTCTGGCGCTATCCAGCCGCCCTGCTCTTCGTTGTTGCGCTGTTCTTCTGCCATCTGGTGTCGGTGGGCATCTATGGCATGGGCCTTTTGGCCTATGAGATATGGATCCTGGTGCGCGACCGCCGCGCGCCCCTGGCGCCGCGCCTCCTGCCGTTCGTGGCTGCCGGGCTGCCCTTCCTTCCCGTCATCCCCATGCTGCTCATGAGCCCCACCTGGGGCCTGTCGGGGCAGAATTACTGGGAACCGCGCGGCAAGCTCGACGGGATCGAGTTCGTCGTGAACGTCTATTACGACATCGTGGCGTTCACCCTTACGGGCGTCGTGGTGCTGGCCGCTGCCTGGGCCAGCCGGCATCATCTCCTGCGCGTCCATCCGGTGCTGTGGCCGCTGCTCATCGTGTCCGGTGCGGTGTACCTGGCCATGCCGCGCACCGTCTTCGCGACCTATATGGCCGATCAGCGCCTGCCCATTGCTGTCGCCTTCATGATCATCGCCTGCATCCAGGTGGACCTGCGCCACCGCCTGGCGCGCCGGGGATTTGCGGTGGTGCTGGTGCTGCTGCTCTGCATTCGCGTCGCCGAGGTGCAGGTGGTCTGGGATCGGCTCTCCCGGTGGACGGGCGCCTTCGACGCTTCGGTGGACAAGATCGACCGGGGGGCCAAGGTGCTGGTGGTCTATGCCGATCCTCGCGGCGGTACCGACGTCACCGATCTGGGCCTCGTGCATGCCGCCTGCCTCGCCATCATCGAAAAGTCGGCCCTCATCCCCACCGTCTTCAACGTGGCCGGCAAGCAGATCCTGCGGGTACGGCCGCCCTATCGCGATTTCGTCGACACCGAGGATGGCAATCCCCCCACGCTCGAGCAGATGCTGCTCACCGAGGACGAGCCGAGCCCGGACGGCCCCCGCTACTGGGATCTGTGGCCGAAGCATTTCGACTATGTCTATCTGCTCTTCACTGAGCCGGGGGACATCAATCCCGACCCCGACCGGCTGACCCCGGTGTTCGAGGGCGCGCGGTTCCAACTCTACAAGGTGATCAAGCCGACGCCGCCGTCCTGATGGCCGTCACCGTGTCGTCATGGAGGCGTGACAAGGGAGCCGCCTGCGGGCACAAGCGCGTCTCCGACGATTCCCCCCGAGACCCGAGAAGGCCGTGATGGAGACGATCTACACCAACGCCATCCTGGTCCTGGACGACCGCCTCGCCTCAGGGACCATCGTGGTCCGCGACGGCACCATCGCTGAGGTCGCCGAAGGCCGTAGCACGCTGCCCGGCGCGCAGGATTGCGAGGGTGATGTCCTCTCCCCCGGCCTCATCGACCTGCACACCGATGCGCTGGAAGGCCATTTCGTGCCCCGGCCCAAGGTCGTCTGGCCCGACGCCCGCGCCGCTGCGCTCGCCCATGACGGGCAGGTGGTGTCCGCCGGCGTCACCACCGTCTACGACGCCATTTCGGCGGGAGGGTTCGACCAGGCTAAGTCCGTGCGGCGCGAATTGTTCACGCTGATGCTGGATGCGGTGGAAGCGAACCAGTCCCTCTTCCGGGCCGATCACCAGATCCATCTGCGGTGCGAACTGACCGATCCTGGCGTGGTGGACTTGGTGGAGCAGCAGCTCTCGCGCCCCGTGGTCACCCTCGCCTCGCTCATGGACCATACGCCCGGCGCCCGGCAATGGCGCAACCTGGAGCATCTGCGCACCTTCCTCCTCGGCATTGGCAAGACCGCCGAGGATGTGGAGGTGGAACTGGCCGAGCGCACCGAGCGCGGCCGCGCGGCGGTGCAGGACAATCACGAGCGGATGGTGGCGCTGCTCGCCGGCACCGGCATCGTCCTGGCGAGCCACGACGACACGCTGCCGGAGCATGTGCATGATGCGAAGGCCTCCGGCTGCACCATTTCCGAGTTCCCCACCACGCTTGAGGCGGCCCGCACCGCCCATGCGGAGGGCCTGACCACCATCGGTGGGGCCCCGAACGTGGTGCGCGGCGGCTCCCATTCCGGCGGCGTAGCCATGAAGGACCTCATGGCCGAGGGCCTTCTGGATGCGCTCGCCTCCGACTATGTGCCAGCAAGCCTCCTCCAGGCAGCGACCCGGCTGGGCCGGTCCGATGCGATCGGCTTGCCGCGCGCGCTCGCGCTCGTCACCAGCGCACCGGCGCGCATGGCCGGGCTTTCCGATCGCGGCCGCCTAGCTGCTGGCCTACGCGCCGACCTGCTGCGTTTCCGCATGGTGGGAGACACGCCCGTCGTGCGCGAGGTCTGCGTGAAGGGCGAAAGGGTCTTCTGAGCGTACCGCTCGCCGGGATGGGTGGTGCGGTTTAAAGCAGTCGGGCACAGATGGAGTGCCCTGAGCCGTTCCGCACCGGCCGGCTGCGTGGCACCAAACCGAAGTGGAGAGGAAATGGCCCCGCGCTACGCCGTATATCTCGCCCCCGCGCCAGACAGCGCCCTCTGGCAGTTCGGCTCCCGGGTTCTCGGCTATGACGCGGTGACGGGGGAAGACCTGCCGCCGCTCGATCTGGCGGGCTTCGATGCCTCTTCCTGGCACGACCTGACGGCCGAACCGCGGCAATACGGCTTTCACGGCACGCTGAAGCCCCCCTTCCGCCTCGCGCCGGGAGTGTCGGAGGCCGATGCCATCGCCGCCTTCACCGCCCTTGCCGGCCAGTACCACGCCTTCGAGCTGCCGCCGCTGGAGGTGAAGGGCATCGGTTCCTTCATCGCCTTGGTCCCGTCCGCGCCCACCCCGGTGCTGAACGATCTGGCCGGCGAACTGGTGGCGCAACTCGACCATCTGCGCGCGCCCCTGACCGTCGCCGAGATCGCCAAGCGCAATCCCGACCGCCTCTCCGAGCGGCAGGTGCGGCTGCTGGAGCAATATGGCTATCCCTATGTGATGGAAGAGTTCCGCTTCCACATGACCCTGTCGGGCGCGCTGGAGGCGGACGCGGCGATCCATGTGCAGAACACACTCGCCGATGCCTTTGCCGCCTCCGGCGCCCATCTGCCGCTGATGGTGGAGGATCTCGCCCTGTTCCGGCAGGAGGCGCCGGGCGCGCGCTTCCACCAGTTCGCCCGCGCGCCGCTCCATCCTCTCTGAGGGCTCATGCCATGAAGAAGCTCGGCGTTGATCCCACCATCGACCCAACGGCGCAGGTGAAGCTGTGCCAGCTTGGCCGCTACACCGAGGTGGGCGCGCGGACAAAGCTGCTGGAAGTGGAGATGGGGGACTATTCCTACATCGCCGGGGATGCGGAAGTCGCCTATAGCCAGATCGGCAAGTTCTGCTCCATCGCGGCGATGACGCGGATCAATCCCGGCAACCACCCCATGTGGCGGGCCAGCCAGTCTCATTTCACCTATCGCGCTGCCGCCTATTTCGACGATGCGGAAGATGAACCCGGCTTCTTCCAGTGGCGCCGGGAGCAGCCGGTGCGCATGGGGCATGATGTGTGGGTGGGGCACGGGGCCGTCATCCTGCCCGGCCGCACCATTGGCACCGGGTCCATCGTGGCCGCGGGCGCCGTGGTAACGCGCGACGTGCCGCCTTATGCGATCGTTGGCGGCGTGCCGGCCCAGGTCATCAAGTGGCGCTTTCCCGAGGATGTGGCGGAACGCCTGATGGCGCTGGCCTGGTGGGACTGGGAGCATCAGCGCCTGC
This sequence comes from Aquabacter sp. L1I39, assembly GCF_017742835.1. Classification (GTDB taxonomy): domain Bacteria; phylum Pseudomonadota; class Alphaproteobacteria; order Rhizobiales; family Xanthobacteraceae; genus L1I39. The sequence continues at coordinate 53,204 of NZ_CP072392.1, read as the reverse complement.
GGGAGGCGCTGGAGGATTTCCGCCAGCTCACCGTGCACGCTTTCCTGGAAAAGCACGGCGGCTGAGGCCGCCGCACGTTGCTCAGCCGGCGAAGCCGTGGGTCAGGGTCGCACGCAACTGCGCCAGTTGCGCCTCGTCATAGGCGCCCACCACATTGGGAAAGCGCATGTGCAGGATGTGGTGATACATCACCGTATAGCGCTCGCTGTCGTCGTTCAGGTCTAGATAGGTGCCCCCATCCACCGCCAGGACGATGGGGAAGGTGGTGCGCAACTGGTCGAAGAAGTCAGGAATGGATACGCGCTGGAAAGCGTTCAGGCACCAGTGGTTCAGCTCCGCCGTCACCAGCGGGCTGTGGTTCGCCAGAACCTGCCCGGCGCCACGCAGCACATGGCCCTCGAAGCCTTCCACATCGATCTTGATCAGGTCGACCCTTCCGATCCCGAGCTCCGGGACAACCTCGTCGAGGGTACGGATACGGATGGTTTCCGTGGTGTGCCCCGCCGCGGCCTTTGTCTGGTCCGATACGAAGCCACCAGACCGGTTGTTGGGGGAGAAGGTGAGGGTGGTCTCGCCCGCCTCTGCGCCAAGGCCGAAATTGTGAGCCTCCACATTGGCATGGCTCGCCTGAGCCGTGTTGCGGGAGAGATAGGACCAGGTGGTGGGCGAAGGCTCGAAGGCGTGGACTGCGCCGGCCGTTTCGCTGAACAGGAGGGCGGTGCAGCCGATATTGGCACCCACGTCCAGTACGGTGTCCCCCTCGCGCAGGAGCGCCTTGAGCAGGAGGACGGTGTCGGGTTCGAACCCGTGCTCCACATAGGCCAGGTAGTCGTCGTCCGAGACGATCTGGTAGTCCTTGTCGCCGATGCGGACAGTGGCTTGCCGTTCTTCACGCATGATGTGCCTCGTCCCATCCGGCGCTGCCGCGCCCTGTCGCATGGAGCAGTCACGCTGCCTGCTCTTGGGTCTCTCATCGCATAGCCTTGATGTGGCCGCGGGTGCAAGGCGAGGAACAGGGTGCGGGACGGACACGTCCCTCAGGTCGGATCGCCAGGCATTGCACCCGACTTGAGCTCCACGGTGCCTAATGCATCGGCGAGACGCATGCGGGCGGAGCCGGGGCGGGCCGGCTTCTGCTGGCTTTCATGGGGCACCCAGGCGGAGAGCCAGACGATCTCGAAGGTGGCGCGCACCCGACCGTCCGGGTCGGAGAAGCGCTCCAAATACAGTTCCGCCGCCCGCAGCAGCACCGCCCGCGGCAGAGGCACCTTCCGCCGCTCCAGAAGCGCATTGGTGGCGCCCATCCGGCGCAGGTCCGCCAACAGGGCGAACGGGCTGGAATAGCGCACAGTGAAGCGATCGGTATCGCTGACCGGCAAGGCGAGGCCGGCCCGCTGCAGAAGCCCGCCCAGGTCCCGCACGTCGGCGAAAGGGGCCACGCGGGGGGAGAGGCCGCCCGTCACCTCGGTCTCGGCTGCCGCAAAGGCCTCGCGCAATTCGGTCAGGCTCGCCCCGCCTATGAGGGCGGCGAGAAACAGCCCGTCCGGTTTCAGGGCGCGGCGCACCTGCGCGAAGGTGCCGGGGAGATCGTTCACATGCTGGAGGGAGAGTCCAGAGACCACCAGGTCCAGCGCGCCATCGGCGAAGGGCAGTGCTTCCTCGTCCGCGACCACGGCCGGGCAGGCGCTGTGAAGCCCGAGCTCGAGGGGGGCGGCGCGGAACACCTGTTCCACATTGGCCGCGCCCGCCAGGGCCCGGGCCACCGCATCGGTGGGGGTGCCGAGATCGACCGCGCGCGCGAAAGTCCGGCGCACGGCCATCACGCGGTCGGCCATATCCTCGGCGACCCGGTCCAGCAGGAAGTCGGCGGGCCCGAGCCGCGCCGCACGGGCGAGCCGTCGGCGCAGCAGGGGGCGATCGAACAGGAGATGGCTCATGGCGGCCATATAGGCGCGCCGGAGGCGAGAGGAAAGGCGTTCGGACGCTGGCGGTGCCGCAAAGGTGAGCGGCCCCGCCGGGCCGATGCGCCTTGGATCATTCTGGCTCGATGCCGGCCGCCTTCGTGATCTCGGCCCACTTCTTCGTCTCGGACGCGACGAAGGCGGCGAGCTCCGCCGGGGTGGAGGAGGACGGCTCGATGCCCGCCCCGATCAGGGTCTCCTGTACCGACTTCTCGCTCATGGCCTTGATGAAGGCCTTATCGAGGGTGTCGATGATCTCCTTCGGCGTCTTGGCCGGGGCAAAGGCGGCGAACCAGGCGGTCAACTCATAGCTCTTGAGGCCTGCCTCGCGCATGGTCGGCAGGTCAGGCGCGAGGGCGGAGCGCTCGGCGCTGGAGACGGCGAGCGCCTTCAGCTTGCCGGCGCGGGCGGACGGCATGGTGGTGGAGATGTCGGCGAACATCACCTGCACCTGGCCGCCCAGGAGATCGGTCACTGCCTGGGGATTGGACTTGTAGGGCACATAAAGGATGTCCACCCCGGCCTGGCTTTTCAGCATCTCCACCGCAAGGCGGGAGGAGGCGGAGCCGGCGCCGAAGGAGAGCTTGCCGGGATTGGCCTTGGCATAGGCCAGGAATTCCTGCGCGGTGGTCACCGGCACCGAGGGGTTCACCACCAAAGCCAGCGTGATGGAGCCGAGCTTCGAAATGGGCTCGAAATCCTTCACATGGTCATAGCTCAGCTTCTTGTAGAGCGCCTGATTGGAAGCATGTGTGGAGTTGGAAGTAATCAGGATCGTGTAACCGTCGGGCGCGGCGCGGGCCACCTGCGAGGCTGCGATCTGGCCGTTGGCGCCGGGCACGTTCTCGACCACAACCGACCCGCCGAGAGTGACCGAGACATTCTGGGCGAGCACGCGGGCCAGCGTATCGGTGGCGCTGCCGGCGGAAAAGGGCACCACGAACTTGATGGTACGGGAGGGATAGGTCTCCGCAAAGGCGGGTGCCGCTGCGAAACTTGCGGCCAAGCCGGTCGCGAGGGCGGCCGCCAGGGCTGCGCGGCGGGTGAAGCTGCGGGGGCGGCGGCAGGGCCGGGCGTGAAGGGTCTTGTCCATGGGCGTCCTCCGGTTTTCAGATGTTTATTGCGTGGGCGGCGGGCAGGACGCGCAGCGCCTCCTGCACCTTCTGCGTCGGCGCCAGCTCCAGCTCGAGCAGGCGGAAGGAGAGGGCCTTGCCGTGGCCGTCGAGGCCGAGGGAGGCGTTGACGCCCCCCTCCAGCACGTCGTCCAGCACGAAGTTGAAGGCGCCAAGGTTGGGCAGGTCGTAGCGCACCACGCGGGTGGGGCGCCGGGGGGCGAAATGGGCGGCGACCGCATCGGCCGTCACTTGCTCCGCCAGGGCCGGGTAGGCCTCGGGCACGCGGCAGACCATGGCGATATTGAGCCGGTTGCCCTTGTCGCCAGCGCGGGCAAAGGCGAGGCGGTGCAGGAGGATCGGGGCGGTGGGGCGGTGCATGGTCATGCCGCTTCCTCCAGCAAGGTGGCACACGGGTGCGTGAAGGACCGTTCCACCAGGCAGGAGGCGCTGGACAGGCGCGCGGTGAGATGGCGCCGCACGCCCCCGCCGCCGGCCGGGCCGACGCAATAGAGCGCCTCCACCTCGTCGAGCAGCAGGTTCAGGGCTTGAAGGTCGGTGGACTGGGCGGCAAAGCGCAGGCGCACATCCTGCGCGCGCGCCTGCAAGACCTGTTCGGCAAGAACGGTGCCCGCCGTGTCGTTGAACAGGCTGGCGAGGCCGATGGCATCCACACGCACCAGAAGGTGGGGCGCCTGCTCGGCCATGCGGGTGCGGATGATCTGTGCGGCAAGCTGCGCGCGGGCGGCGGCATTGGGGCCGGCATAGGAGATTTCGGCTTCCGCCAGATGCCCGGCTTCGAAGCAGACCGTGGTCTTTAGCGTCTCCGGCCGGGCATGCCCGCGCGCGCCGGACACCCGCACCCGGTCGGGTCCGATCTCTTCCACGCGGGCGGCGGTGAGGTCCAGCACGACGTCGGGGGTGAGATAGGCGGCGGGGTCGTGAATCTCGTAGAGCATCTGCTCGATCACCGTGAAGCGATCGATACGCCCGCCGGTGCCCGGTGGCTTGGTCAGGGTCAGCGTGCCGTCGCGGGCGATCTCGGCGATGGGAAAGCCCACATGGGAGAGGTCCGGCACGTCCTTCACGCCAGGATCGGCGAAATAGCCGCCCGAAACCTGGGCCCCGCACTCCAGGAGGTGGCCGGCCAGCGTCCCGGCGGCCAGAAGGTCCCACTCGTCCTCGTTCCAGCGGAAGACATGGCGCAGCGGGCCCAGCGCCAGAGCCGGGTCCGCAATGCGCCCGGTCACCACGATGTCCGCGCCGAGGTCCAGGCCCTCCATGATGGCGGTGGCGCCGATATAGGCGTCCGCCGAGACAATGGCCTGCCGCCCTTGGAGCAAGGTGCCGCCCACCTCTCGCGCGGCGAGCTCCGCGACGCTCAACCGGCCGTCGAGGCTCGCACCGTCCACGACGGCGATACAAGGGGAAAAGCCGGCGGCCTTGGCGAGAGCCGCGATGCGGGCGGCGGCGGCGCGGGGATTGGCGGCGCCGAAATTGCCGATGATGCGGATGCCCGACGACAGGCAGGATGCCAGGATGGGGGCGACGAAGCGCTCCAGCGCCGGACTGTAGCCGCAAGAGGGGTCATTGCGGCGGGCGAGCTGGCAGGCTGCAAGCGTGCGTTCCGCCAGGGTCTCGAAGATGAGGAAGCGCGGTCCCTCGTGCCGGGCGAGTTCGGCCACCACCGGCACCGCCGCCTCGACCCGGTCGCCCGCAAAGCCCGCACCGGAGCCGATGCGCACCATGTCCGTCATCCCGTCCTCCCGTGCCGGCCCGTCTGCGCGGGCGCGGCGGCTGAACCGATCGTTCCCCCGCCGGTTTCGGAAATCCTAGACAGGACAAATTCATCAGGTCAAATAATGCAATTATATAATTTCATAGTGTAATACGATGAATATCACCGTGCGCCAGTTGGAGGTCTTCGCCTGCGCCGCCCGCGCCTTGAGCTTCACGGAAGCCGCGCAGGCCCTGGGCATTTCGCAGCCGGCCTTGAGCGAGAGCATCCGGCGCATGGAGGCGGAGCTGGGCCTGCGCCTGTTCGACCGCACCACGCGCCGCCTGAGCCTCACCAAGGATGGCGAAGCGCTGGTGGGTCTCGCCGAGGAAGTGGTGCGCGACGTGCGCGCGGGGCTCCAGGACATTGCTGAGCGGGGGCAGAGGCGGCCACGCGTCTGCATCGCCCTCCTGCCCTCCATCGCTGCCGCCATTCTGCCGGCCGCCACCGAGGCCCTGCGTCGCGCCTTTCCGGAAGCCGAGTTGGCGGTGTGCGACGTGCTGCACGAGCGGGCCGTGGCCCTGGTGGAGGATGGGGTGGCTGACCTCGCGGTCACCATGCGCCCGGCCGGGGACTTCCTCGCCTACGAGCCCCTGGGGGCGGACGATGTCTATGCCCTCATGCGCCGGGACCATCCGCTGGCGGGGCGGGGCGCGCTGGCCTGGGGGGCGCTTGCGGGCCATCCTTTCGTCGCGCTTGCCCGCTCCACGTCCGTTCGGCGCCTGGTGGATGGCGGCCTTGCGGCGGCGGACGTGGCGCTCGCGCCCCGCTTCGAGGTGGAGCAGATCCCATCCGCTGTCGCTCTGGTGGCGGCCGGGCTCGGCGTCACCGCCTTGCCGGCGCTGACCTTTGCCATGTTTCCGCGCCAGGGTCTCGTCATGCGGCGGCTTGAAAAACCGGTGGTGCGCCGGTCGCTCGGCCTCATCACGCCCACGCGCCGCACGCTTTCCCCCGCGGCGGCAGCGCTTGCCGAGGGATTGCGCGGGGCGTTCCAGGCGAAGGTGGGGGTGGCTCCGGAAGGGTGAGGGTGCACCTCGCCATCACCCTTCCGCCAAAACGCGCCCGAAGCCATTGATCGCGGGCCACGGTGGAGGTACCACTCCCTGAAATAATGAATCCCAGACGCCCTCAGGGTTCGGGACGCCGTGAGGGAGACAGGGCATGTCCATGCCGGCCGCGGAGTTCGAGACGCTGACCGACGCGCAGATCCTGCGCTCCCTCTATGATGCGGCCCTCGGTGCCGCCTTGCCGCACGGCAAGTTCGAGGGTCTGCTTCCAGAACCGCCCGGACCTGGCGGGCGCACCATCGTCATCGGCGCCGGCAAGGCCTCGGCCTTGATGGCGCAGGCGTTCGAAGAGTCCTGGCCGCACCCCTGCGAGGGGCTCATCGTCACCCGCTACGGCCATGCCTGCCCCACCCGATCCATCGCGGTGGTGGAAGCGGCCCATCCGGTGCCGGACGAGGCCGGGCTGGACGCCGCCCGCCGCATCCTTGACATCGCCCGCTCGGCGGGGCCCAAAGATCTGGTGATCTGCCTCATGTCGGGCGGGGCCTCCTCCCTCCTGACCTTGCCGGCCGGGGGCCTGACGCTCGCCGACAAGCAGGCGCTGAACAAGGCGCTGCTGAAGTCGGGCGCGCCCATCGGCGTCATGAACAAGGTGCGCAAGGCGGTCTCCGCCATCAAGGGCGGGCGGCTCGCCGCCGCCATCGCTCCGGCGCGGGCGGTGACCTACCTTATTTCCGACGTGCCCGGCGACGACCCCGCCGCCATCGGCTCGGGTCCCACCATTCCCGAGGCTTCCGATCCGGACGAGGTGCTCAGCCTCATGCGCGCCTGGCGCGTGGAGGTGACACCGGCTCTGGAAGCCGTCATCCGCTCGAACACCGTGTCAGGCGATACGCCGCCGGATCAGGTGGTGCACATGATCGCGACGCCGCTGATGGCGTTGCGGGCGGCGGAGAAGCGGGCAACCGAACTGGGCCTGAAGTCGCTGATCCTGGGCGATGCGATCGAGGGCGAGGCGCGCGAGGCCGCCCATGTGTTTGCCGGCATCGCCCGCTGCGCGAGCCTCCATGACGTGCCCCTGAAAACGCCCGGCGTGCTGCTCTCCGGAGGCGAGACTACGGTGACGGTACGTGGCCATGGCCGTGGCGGGCGCAATGTGGAATTCCTGCTGGCGTTGGCCTTGTCGCTGAAGGGCGCGAAGGGGATTTCTGCCATTGCCTGCGATACCGATGGCATCGACGGCACGGAGGATTCCGCCGGCGCCTGGTTCGACGCCTCCATTCTGACGGAGGCCGAGGCGGCGGGCCTCAGCCCCGCGCAGATGCTTCTGAACAATGACGGCTACAGCTTCTTCGCCTCCCTCGACCGACTGGTGACTACGGGGCCGACCCTCACCAATGTAAACGACTTCCGCGCCATCCTCGTCCGATAGGTGGTCGAAGGTCCGCTCTGATGCTGCAGCGCAGCAGGCATGCGACGGAAGCATGACGCTAATAATGCCTTTGTCGACAAGTGATTGCGCTGTGACAGGTGCCCTGGCTTCCACAATGGATGCAATTTGAAAGGTCAGTCGCCTTGACCTTTTGTGCGGTGCACCTCATTTCCGCCGTCCCGGGCCTGCACCTTAAAGGTCCGCGCCGCCGTCCATCCTGTCTCCTTGTGGAGTGTGCCAGGACGGTTCGGCCAAGAAGGCGGAAAGGACAGGTTCGGCGCCGGTCCCCACCCCTCGAGACCACACAAGGGAGGAGAGTTCGTCACGTCGCCGAACGGAGTTGAGCCATGAGCGAAGCCGTGGCACCGGGTATCATTCGCAAACTCTGGCCCGGAGAGCAGCAGGTGCTGCGCGACCATCTCCTGCGGCTCGATCCTGAAAGCCGCCGCAGCCGCTTCTGCTCGGCGGTGTCCGATGAGTTCATCGACCATTACGCGGCCCGTGTGTTTCGGTCCGGCTCCCTTATCCATGGTGCCTTTGTAGATGGCGCCCTGCGCGCCGCCGCCGAGCTCTACCCGGATTCGGAGATCATGGCCGAGGGCGCGGAAATGGCCTTCAGTGTCGAGAGCGCATTTCAGAATCTCGGCCTTGGAACTCAGCTGCTAGAGCGGTCGATCCTCGCCGCCCGCAATCGTGGCATCCGCCGCCTGCACCTAAGCTGCCTTGCCCACAATCGCCGTATGCAGCAGATCGTGCGCAAATTCGACGCCGACCTGTCTTTCGAGCATGACGAAGTGCAGGCGGAACTGACTGCGCCTTTCGCCACCGCGGTCTCCCTGGCCCAGGAAGCCACCGCCGACGTGCGCGGCATGGCTGGTACCCTGTTCCAGGTCCAGCGTCGGGCGACCGGTGTCATGCTGGATCTGTTCCTGCCCACGCCGAAGGCGGCCTGAGGCCTCGGGTTCGCCCAAACGGAAGACGGCCCCGTCAAGGCGGGGCCGTCTCCTGTCCTCCAGGCGGGGAGGGCGGCGTCCCTTGGGGACGTCCTTATGAGACCATGTCAGCTCGCGGCGGAGGGGCGGACCTCGTCGGCACCCGCCCATTCCGGGCGGAGCACCACGGAATTGGCCTGCCGGTTGGGGGCGGCCGGAACGAAGGTTGCCGCCGCCGCCTTGGCCTTGGCGGCGATGGTGGGATCGAGCCGGGCGCCCGCCTCGTCCCGCTTGCGGGCGCTGTCGGTGTCGCCCTGGCCGGCGGCCACCGTGAACCACTTATAGGCTTGCGGCAGGTCGGTCTGGCCGGCAAAACCGCGGGCATAGATGACGCCAAGATTGTGCTGGGAATCCCGGAAGCCCAGTTCGGCGGCCTTGCGGAACCAGGTGACAGCCTCGCTCCAGTCGGCCTTGCCCTCAACGCCTCCCGAAGCCATGACCCCCAGCGCATGCATGGCGGCCACATTGCCCTTGCCGGCAGCCCATTCATAAAGCCGCTTGGCCTCCTGAAGGTTGCGCAGGCTGTTTTCCTGGATCAGCGCCAGCCGGTAGGCGGCCGGCACAGAGCCCTTGGCGGTGGCGAGGGTGAGCCACTTCACCGCCGATTGCGGATTTGCCGGGACACCTTTGCCTTCGGCATAACGCAGACCCACCTCATAGGCAGCGTCCGCGTCCCCAGCTTCCGCCGCGGTTCGCAAGGGACCTGGGCCTACGGCCGCGGGCAGGCGGGACAGATCCGGGGCGGCGACCGGAGGGGGGGCGTCGGCGGGATTGGCCGCAACCTTTCCGCGCGCGGCCATGCCCGCCTGCAGCGGGTTTGCACCCAGGATCTGAAGCACGGCCACACCGCCCACCGCAAGCACGACCACCACCATGGCGGCACGACCGAACAGGGCGAATCGGGTCAGCTTCCGCTTGCGCGGCTTCTGCCGGGATTCGATGACTTCCGCCCGCTCGACAGCGGCCACCCAGTCGATGGACGGCGCGTCCTGGGCTTCCGCGATGGGATCGCCCAGGGCTACCTCGAACACGCGGCGGTCCAGGTTGAAGGCCGGAGTGCGCTCCAGACGGCCGGACGGACCGCGGGCATCGGGAGGCATGACCTCCGGCGCCACGGGCAAGGGCCAGGAGCGGGATGGACCTTCCGCCTGCGGTCCGGTCGCTTCGGGTGTGATCGCCTCCCGGCCGCGAGAGATGTGCGGGGAGGTGGTGGTATCGGAACGCACCACCTGCACGTCCACAAGTTCCTTCAGCCCCAGTTCAAGCTCCCGCACCAGCAGGTCCTCGGTGCGGCTCTCGAACTCGATCTGCCGGGCTTCCAGCGCCGCCAGGCTACGCTTCAGGCCGATGAGTGCCGGCGCGTCGTCGCGCGCGGAGAGGCGCAGCGCCACGGCCTGCACGGCCTCGGTTGAAATCTGCGCCGAGGCATAGCGCAGGCACGCCATTTCTTCTCCCAGCCGCTCGAGGGCCCCCTCGATATGATCGAGGCGCGCGAGGCGTTGATGGGTGTCCACCACCCGCTCCGTCAGCGTCACCATGTGGTGCTCGATCACGTCCACCAGCGATCCCAGGGCCTCGGCATCCATGAGCGCCCCGGAATCGAGGCGCTCCACCAGGAGACCCACCTGAGCCCCCAACTGCCCCAGGCCGCCGTCCGCGGAAAGCTGGGACAGGTGCTCGGCCAAAGCGTGCAGGCGATCATGCAGCGCCGCGTCATCCCCATCTGGGCGGTTGCGGGCGGCTTCCTCCCGCGCCACAGCCCTTGCGGCCTCAACCGCAGCGGCCTGGACGCTCTCGGTTGTCAGGGACTGGGCATTGGCCCGCGCCACAGCGTCGGAAACCGCGAGCCTCAGTTCTCCCGTCTGATGTTCCAGCCGGGCGAGGGCCGCCGGGTCCATGGCCTTGGCATTGATGAGGTCGATCTTCCGCCCGAGCGCGTCGATGGCCCCGGCCAGGGCCTCGGAGCGGTCAGAGGCGCGCAGCAAAGCCAAGTCCGCGCGCACCGCGTCCAGTTCCGCGGCGAGGCGCTCGGCCACCGCCCAACCTTGGGCCTGCCCCGCAGGGTTGGGTTGCGTCTGGGGCGGAGCGACATCGGAAGCAGAAGCCCCCGCTGCCCTGGCGGCGGCGTCTTCGCGCATGCGCTGGCGCATCTGGAAGACATCCTGGCGCAGCTTGTCGAGGGCGCCCCGCGCGAACGGCACGGGCTGAGCCGGGCTCTCATGAATCAGATCCGCCGGGGCCAGCTTCACGGGTGGCTCGTCGCGGTGGATGTCATCCTGCGGGGCCGTGCGTGCGAGTTCCATGGCCGCTTCCTCACCCGGAACAAGGCGGATGTCTGCCGCCGAGAATCGATAAGTGAGTTTTCATCCGGTTTGGTAAACGCCCCGTTAACCGTGCGGCTCCGACGGGCCTGTTTCAGCGTTCTCAACACTTTCCGCGCCCGTGCGCAGAGCTAGGTAACCGTTACTTTCCCTAAGGGAGCCTGCAACCTTCTCCCCCAACCGCAACTTTGTGCCTAACTCCTGTCACTGCGTCAGGCGGCCGGCGTGCCGCGAGGCGTGGCGAGTGGCAGCGATACCTCCCGGGTCGTGACATCCCTCGTGTTTGACAATCCCCCGGTGGGCCACAGGCTCACCAGCCCTCTCAGGAGAGTGCGGATGGAATTGAACGCTTTCCCGGTGCGCGACCGGTCGATCCGGGCCGAGAGCCACGAACGTGGTCCGCTCGGCGAAGAGGTGTACACCATCGGTGACCTCGCCCGTGACTTCGGTGTCACCCTGCGTGCGCTGCGCTTTTACGAGGATAAGGGCCTCCTCTCTCCCCGCCGGGAGGGTCTCGCCCGCCTCTATTCCGCCGCCGACCGTGACCGGCTCACCGTGATCCTGAAGGGCAAGCGCCTCGGATTCACTCTCGCCGAAATCCGCTCACTGGTGGCGGCCCACGAGAAAACCGCCGGTGGCCGGGGTCTCGCCCTGACCCGTGAGCGGTGCCTTTCCCAGCTCACCCAGCTCCAGCGCCAGCGCCAGGAAATCGACGCGGCCATTGCCGAACTGCAGGAAACCGCCGAGCGTCTGGCGGCGGCGTGATCGGCCGGCCGGGCGGGGCTCGGCCCGACCGGAGTCAGGATTGGTCGTGGTCGAGGACGGACATCCGCCCCGGGCTGCGATGACCATTCAAAGAGGGGGCGGGTCCTGCTGCAGCGGACACCGCAAAAGAAAAGGCCGCCGGGCGAACCGGCGGCCTTTTCTTTTGGCGCGGTCGGCGGGAAAGAGGCGGGCGTTCAGACGCGCGCCGCCTCTCCTCTCCTCAGTCGCTCATCTTGGCCAGGATGGCTTCGGACATTTCGAAATTGGCGGTCACGTTCTGCACGTCGTCATTGTCTTCGAGATTCTCGATGAGGCGCAGCAGCTTCTCGGCGGTCTCGTCATCCACGGCGACGGTATTCTGCGGCTTCCACACCAGGCGGGCCTTGCTGGGCTCTCCGAACTTGGCTTCCAGCGCCCGCTGCACCTCGGCGAGCGCATCGGCGGCGCACACCACCTCATGGCCGTCCTCGGAGGAAGAGACGTCGTCCGCCCCCGCATCGATGGCGGCTTCCATGATGGCGTCCTCGCTCGCCTTGTTGGCCGCATATTCGATCAGGCCGACGCGATCGAACATGAAGGACACGGCGCCCGTCTCGGCGAGGTTGCCGCCGGACTTGGTGAAATAGGAGCGCACCTCGCCCGCCGTGCGGTTGCGGTTATCGGTCAGCGCTTCCACGATCACGGCAACGCCGCCGGGGCCGTAGCCCTCATAGCGGATCTCTTCGTAATTCTCGGTGTCGGCGCCCGAGGCCTTCTTGATGGCGCGCTCGATATTGTCCTTGGGCATGTTTTCCGCCCGGGCCGCGAGGATGGCGGCGCGCAGGCGCGCGTTCATGTTGGGATCGGGCAGGCCCATCTTGGCGGAGACGGTGATTTCGCGCGCCAGCTTGGAGAACAGCTTGGAGCGCACCGCGTCCTGCCGCCCCTTGCGGTGCATGATGTTCTTAAATTGGGAATGTCCGGCCATGGCCGCCTCCGGGTTTTTGGGGCGGCCCCGCGCACCGCCTCATGCGGCGCCGCCCGGGCCGGCCTGTTGGTGTTGCATGCTCGCTCGGGGCCAAGGGGCCAGGGGGATTGCCCCGCGCGGCCCGGTCAGCGTCCGTGGCGCCTTATAGGGCGGCGGGCGGGGAAAGGGCAAGGAAGCCCTGCTTGCCCTTTTGTCGGCGCACCAAGGCGCCTCAACTCTCCCAGAAGTCCGGGCGCGCGGGGCTGAGCGATCCACCGATGCGCACGGGGGCCACCTTCACGGCAAGGCCGGTGGCATTGTCCGTCTCCACCGCCACGCCCGCGAGGGTGGCCGGTCCCGCGGCGGGCTCGAACCGGCCGGCACCGATCTTGCGGGTGAAGCGGCGCAGCGGCTCCTCCTTGTCCATGCCGATCACGCCGTCATAGGCTCCGCACATGCCGACATCGGTGAGAAAGGCGGTGCCGCCGGAGAGGATGCGATGGTCGGCCGTAGGCACGTGGGTGTGCGTGCCCACCACCAGGCTCGCCCGGCCATCGCAATGGAAGCCGAAAGCCTGCTTCTCGGAAGTGGTCTCGGCGTGGAAGTCCACCACCACCGCATCCACCATATGACCCAGGTCCGCCCCATCCAGCAGCCGGTCCACAGCGGCGAAAGGATCGTCGAGGGGATCCATGAAGGTGCGGCCCATGACATTGGCCACCAGCACGCGAGCGCCGTTCTTGGCCTCCACCAGCACCGCGCCCCGTCCCGGCGTTCCGGCGGGGTAGTTGGCGGGGCGCACCAATCGGTCCACCCGCTCAATGAAGACCAGGGCTTCGCGTTGGTCGAAGGCGTGGTTGCCGAGCGTCACCGCATCGGCACCGGCGGCACGCAGATCCTCGTATATGGCCTCTGTGATGCCGAAGCCGCCAGCGGCATTCTCGCCATTGACCACCACGAGGTCGAGCTTCCAGCCGGAAACGAGGCCGGGCAGATGGTCGGTGACGGCCTCGCGGCCGGGGCGTCCGACCACGTCGCCAAGGAAGAGAATGCGCATGCTACTCGCCGCAGGTGAAAACGCCTTCTTCCGTTATCATCCCGTCCACCCTCTCGTCATGGGGTTCGGCGGGAACTTGCTCCACTTCCTGGCAGGCGAACGCAAGGCCGAACGCCCGCACCGGCCCACGCGCCCGCAGCAGAGCCAAGGTCCGGTCATAATGGCCGGCGCCATAGCCGATGCGGTAGCCGCGACGGTCGAAGGCGGCCAGCGGCACGATAAGGTCTTGCGGCACCACTTCCGGCTGGAGGGCGGAGGGGGTGGGGATGCGATAAGCGCCCACCGGTTCCAGCACGTCGCCCGGCCGCCAGCGGCGGAAGAGGAGGGGGGAGGCGCGGTCCACGACCACCGGCAGCGCCACCTCGGCGCCGGCCTCCCACAAGGCGGCGGCGAGGGGAGCAGTGTCGATCTCGTCGCGGAAGGGCGCGAACAGGGACACGATCCGCCCCGCCACGGGACCCAGGAGCGCGGGCGCGTTGCCGGCGGCGAGGACGGAAGCGGTGGCGCGGGCATCCGCCCCCATGGCGGCCCGGCGCTTCAGCACCTCTGTGCGCAGGCGCGCCTTTTCGGCGGCGTCGGAGGGCGGCAAAGCGGTCATGGATCGGGTGACGCGAAGGGGAGGAATGGGGCGGAGCCGCAAAAGCCGTCGGAGGTCGATCCCGGGAAACCTACAACGTAGGTGGGCGCCGTTTGTCCAAGCCCAGGGGCGAGGTCAGGAACAGCTCCCTTAAGGATCGATAAGGCCCCGGGGAAAAGTCTCCAAAACGAACCCCACAGCCCCGCCTTGAGACCAATGTAGGGGCGAATGGCCCGACGCGCCAGGGGAGAGGAGGTCACGTCCCCGCAATTTGCCGGCCGACAAAGGGAAGGCCTGGTGCGGGTGCCGCGCTCAGCCCATCCCGATGGTGGTGACGGGCGCGGGGGAAATGTCGCGGGCGAGGCGTTCCAAGCGTTCGGCCACCTCGTCGATGGTGCGGGCGACGGCCTCTTCGCCCGCTTCCAGGCGGGCGAGGGCGGAGGCGCGGGCATCGCGCTGGCCTTCCAGGTCGCTCTCCAGCGCGCGGATGCGGGCACGGGCTTCGTACAATTCGTCAGCGATGGTCACCGCCGCCATGACGGTGAGCCGCTGGTCGCCGATTTCCCCGAAGGCGGTGCGCAACTGGCCGATGCGGCTGTCAATGTCCTTGGCGAGGCGCATCAGGTGTTCTTCCTGACCCTCGTCACACGCCATCCGGTAGTGACGGCCCGCAATGTTGACGCTCACCTGGGCCATATTCATCCACCGTGGGTGGCGAGCACGTCGCGGATGGTGCCCATGGCCACGTCGAGCCGACGGCCCACCTCCTGGCCGACTTCGCCGAGGGCTTGCGACTCCTCGCGGGCAGCATCCAGCTCGGCGGCGAGCCGGGCGCGGTCATTGCTCATGGCGTGAAGCTGGGCCAGCAGGGCTTCCTGATGGCGATCCATGTCCTTGCGCCGATCCAGCGCCGCGGTCAGCGCGTCCAGCGCGGCGTGCAGCCGCTGGGTGGCAGCTTCGATCGGACTGGGGTCCGGGGCGCGGTGCTTCAGAGCATACATGGCGTGAAGTGTATCCGAGTCGAGGCCGAAGCGACCAGTTGTTCATACTTGTCAACGCATAAATGATCCTTAATCCGTGCGGAGCAGCATTGCGGTCGACGCATGGGAGGGGCCGTCGGCGGTGGGGTCGGCGGGAAACCTATGTCCGGCAGGCCGTTGACGGGGAGATGGGACGTGGAGAGGCGCGTGGTCCTGCACAAGGTTCGGGGTGTGGACGGCTGGGGACGGGCGGTTCGGGTGCTTTTCGCACCCTGGGGCCTGATGATGGCGGCGCTCCTCGGCGCCCTTCTCATCACCGTGCCGCCGCTTGCGGCGGTGGCGGCCCCAGCCTCGGGTGGCGCGCCCGACATGGTGGTCCGCGACATCTACAAGCATTATCTGGAGACGGAGCCCGAGCGGCTCATCCCTTTTGACTATACAGCAGCCTCAACCACAAAGGCCTATTTCGACGCGGCCTTGGCGAAGCTGTTGGTGGCGGACGGAAAGCGGGCCGAACCCCGGCTCGACTTCGACCCCTTCGTGGACGGGCAGGACTTCGAGATCGACAAGGTCTCGCTCGCCACCACCGCCATCAGCCCCAAGGAGGCGACGGTGACCGCCCGCTTTCTGAATTTCGACGAGCCCAAGCTCATCACCTACAAATTGGTCATGACAGCCAATGGATGGCGCATAGCTGACGTGCAGTGGGACGGAGCGCGGGAGAGCCTGAGGACCCTGCTCGGCACCGCAAGCCGTTGAGGTCAGGCTGAAATGCCACGCTGCGGCGCAATGCGGGACGCCGCGGCGCGGCATGAAGCGAAAAGATGCACTTGACGTTCGCCTCGCACTGCGTTTGACACCCCGAGCGGCGCTGCTATCACTGCCGCCGCTGGGGCATGGCCGGACCGGCCGCGCCCCTTCTCGTGGTGCACAAAGCGCGCGTGCGCGCCGGAGACAAGTTCCGAATGGCCAGCCGAACTCAGCATGACCGCATGGCCAACGCCATCCGGTTCCTTGCCATGGATGCGGTCGAGGCCGCCAATTCCGGCCATCCGGGCCTGCCCATGGGGGCGGCCGACATCGCCACGGTGCTGTTCTCCAAGGTTCTGAAGTTCGATCCCTCCGCCCCCAAATGGGCGGACCGCGATCGGTTCATCCTGTCCGCCGGCCACGGCTCCATGCTGCTTTATGCGCTGTTGCACCTGACCGGCTTCAAGGACGTGACCATTGAGGAGTTGAAGCGCTTCCGCCAGCTCGGTTCGCTCACCCCTGGCCATCCTGAGAATTTCGTCACCACCGGTATCGAGACCACCACTGGGCCGCTAGGCCAGGGCATCGCCACCGCGGTGGGATTTGCCATGGGCGAACGCCTGATGGCCGCCCGCTTCGGCGCCGAAGTGGTGGACCATCACACCTACGTGCTCGCCTCCGATGGCGACCTCATGGAAGGCATCAGCCAGGAAGCGGTGGAGCTCGCCGGCCACCTAAAGCTCGGCAAGCTGATCGTCCTGTGGGACGACAACCGCATCTCCATCGACGGCGCCACCTCGCTGTCCGGCTCCACCGACCAATTGGCGCGCTTTGCCGCCTCGGGCTGGGACGTGACCCGCGTGGACGGCCATGATCCGGATGCCATCTTCGCCGCCATCGTCGCCGCCAAAGCCACCGGCACGCCGAGCCTGATCGCCTGCCGCACCACCATCGGCTTTGGCTCGCCTGCCAAGGCCGGCTCCGAGAAGTCCCACGGCTCGCCATTGGGCGCCGCCGAGATCGAGGCCACCCGCAAGGCGCTGAATTGGGAAGCCGGCGCGTTCGAGATTCCCGCAGACGTGGCGCAGGCCTGGGCCGAGGCGACCGCCCGCGCCGCTTCTGCGCGCGCCGAGTGGGAAAGCCGCGTGGAGGCCCTGCCCGCCGACCAGAAGACCGAGTTCCTGCGTCGCATCGCCGGCGAGCTGCCGGCGCAGGCGCTCGCCGCCGCCATCCGCGCGGTGAAGGAAAAGGCGGCTGCCGAGGGCGGCGCGGTCGCCACCCGCAAGTCCTCCGAGATCACGCTGGACGCCATCACGGTGGCGGTGCCCGAAATGCTCGGCGGCTCGGCCGATCTCACCGGCTCCAACAACACCCGCGCCAAGGGTCAGATGTCCGTCACCCCCGACGACTTCTCCGGCACCTTCGTGCATTGGGGCGTGCGCGAGCACGGCATGGCCGCGGCCATGAACGGCCTCGCCCTCCATGGCGGCGTCATTCCCTATTCCGGCACCTTCCTGGTGTTCTCCGATTATTCCCGCCCCGCCATCCGCCTCGCGGCGCTCATGGGCGAGCGGGTCATCCATGTGCTCACCCACGATTCCATCGGCTTGGGCGAAGACGGCCCCACCCATCAGCCGGTGGAGCACCTGGCGGCGCTGCGTGCCATTCCCGGCCTCCTGGTGCTGCGTCCCTGCGACACGGTGGAGACCGCCGAGTGCTGGGAGATCGCGCTGAACGCCAAGGAACGGCCGAGCGCGCTCATTCTCTCGCGCCAGAACCTGCCGATCCTGCGGCAGGCGGATGCGGCCAACCGCGTCGCCGAAGGCGCCTATGAGATCGCCCCTGCCTCCGGGGAGGCGCAGGTCTCGCTGTTCGCCAGCGGCTCCGAGGTTTCGCTCGCCATGGCCGCGCGCAAGCTCCTGGAGGACAAGGGCGTGCCCACCCGCGTGGTGTCGGTGCCCTCGTTCGAGCTGTTCCTCGCCCGCCCCGCTTCCGAGCGCGCCGCCGTGATCGGCACCGCGCCCGCCAAGGTGGGCGTGGAGGCCGCCATCCGCATGGGCTGGGACGCCATCATCGGCTCGGATGCGGCCTTCATCGGCATGTCGAGCTTCGGGGCGAGCGCCCCGGCCAAGGAACTTTTCAAGCATTTCGGCATTACGCCGGAGGCGGTTGCCGATGCTGCGCTGGCGCAGCTGAAGCAGGACTGAGGTTCAAGAGGCGGCCGGGCCTTCGGGCTCCGGCCGCTTTCGCATGTGAGAGGGGCGCGCCAGATGCGCCCGCGGGATCGATAATCGGACGGCCGGCCTTGAGGGCTGGCGCATGGAGGAAGACATGACGGTGAAGGTGGCCATCAACGGGTTCGGTCGCATCGGGCGCAACGTGCTGCGCGCCATCATCGAATCGGGGCGCACCGACATCCAGGTGGTGGCCATCAACGACCTCGCCCCGGTCGAGACCAATGCCCATCTCCTGCGCTTCGACAGCGTGCACGGCCGCTTCCCCGCCACCGTGACGGTGGATGGCGACACGCTCGTGATCGGCGAGAACCGCATCAAGGTCACCGCCGTGCGCGATCCCGCCCAGCTCCCCCACAAGGATCTCGGCGTCGACATCGCGCTGGAATGCACGGGCATCTTCACCTCCAAGGACAAGGCCTCGGCCCATCTGACCGCCGGCGCCCGCCGCGTGCTCGTATCGGCCCCTGCCGATGGCGCCGACATCACGGTCGTCTATGGCGTGAACCACCAGAAGCTCACCGCCGACCATGTGGTGGTGTCCAACGCCTCCTGCACCACCAATTGCCTCGCCCCCGTGGCCAAGGTGCTGAATGACGCGGTTGGCATCGAGCGCGGTTTCATGACCACCGTGCACTCCTACACCAATGACCAGCCCTCGCTGGACCAGGTGCACAAGGACCTCTACCGCGCCCGCGCGGCGGCCCTGTCCATGATCCCCACCTCCACCGGCGCCGCCAAGGCGGTGGGCCTCGTCCTGCCCGAACTGAACGGCAAGCTGGACGGCGTGTCCATCCGCGTGCCCACCCCGAACGTCTCGGTCATCGACCTGAAGTTCGTGGCCAAGCGCTCGACCACGGTCGCCGAGATCAACGCAGCCATCAAGGCGGCGGCCGAGGGCGAGTTGAAGGGCGTGCTGGGCTATACGGAGCAGCCCAACGTCTCCATCGACTTCAACCACGACCCCCACTCGTCCACCTTCCACATGGACCAGACCAAGGTCATGGATGGTACGTTGGTGCGCGTCATGTCCTGGTATGATAACGAGTGGGGCTTCTCGAACCGCATGTCCGACACCGCGGTCGCCCTCGGCAAGCTCGGTTGATCGGACGGGGAGGGCGCCATCATGACCGCTTTCCGCACCCTCGATGACGCCGATCTCGCCGGCAAGCGCGTCCTGGTCCGGGTGGACCTGAACGTGCCCATGGACGGCGGGCGCGTCACCGACGACACCCGGATCCAGGCGATCCTCCCCACCTTGCGCACCATTTCCGAAAAGGGCGGGCGGGCCATTCTGCTCGCCCATTTCGGCCGGCCTAAGGGTCGCGATGCCAGCCAGTCCCTGGCCTCCGTTGTGCCGGCGCTCTCCGCGCGCCTCGGCCGGCCGGTGAACTTCTTCGACGATTGCGTCGGCCCCGAGGCCCGCAAGGCGGTCGACGGCCTCGCCAATGGCGACGTGCTGCTGCTGGAAAACACCCGTTTCTATGCGGGCGAGGAAAAGAACGCGCCGGACTTCGTGTCCGAGCTCGCCCAGCTGGGCGACCTCTATGTGAACGATGCCTTCTCCACTGCCCACCGCGCCCATGCCTCCACCGAGGGGCTGGCCCATAAGCTGCCGGCCTTTGCCGGGCGCTCCATGCAGTCCGAGCTCGATGCCCTGACCAAGGCGCTGGAAGCGCCCGAGCGTCCGGTGCTCGCGGTGGTGGGCGGTGCCAAGGTGTCCACCAAGCTGGAACTGCTCGGCAATCTCACCGCGAAGGTGGATGTGATCGTCATTGGCGGCGGCATGGCCAACACCTTCCTCGCGGCGCAGGGCCACGGGGTCGGCAAGTCCTTGTGCGAGCACGATCTCGCCGCCACCGCCCGCGACATCATGGAAAAGGCGGCCGCGCGCGGCTGCGAGATCATCCTGCCCGTGGATGCGGTGGTGACCACCGAGTTCAAGGCGCATGCCCCCCATCGCGTGGTCGGCCTCGACGAGGTGAAGGCGGACGAGATGATCCTCGATGCCGGCCCGGCGACGGTGGCTCGCGTGAAGGAGAAGCTCGGCCAGGTGAAGACGGTGGTCTGGAACGGCCCCTTCGGCGCCTTCGAGCTGCCGCCCTTCGATGCTGCGACGGTCGCGGTGGCGCAGGCGGTGGCGGAAGCCACCAAGGCCGGGCGCCTGCTCTCGGTTGCCGGGGGCGGTGACACAGTGGCGGCGCTCAACCATGCCGGCGCGGCGGGAGACTTCTCCTACGTGTCCACGGCGGGCGGCGCCTTCCTGGAATGGCTCGAGGGCAAGGCCCTGCCGGGGGTCGAGGCGCTGCGGCGCTGAGACTTCCGTTTGATCCTGATCAGACTTGAAATCGAACGGGCTGCGGCCCGGTTTCCCAACAGAGGGGTGAAGACAGATGAGTGCTGCTGAGCTCGACGCGATCGCGCAGAAGATGGTGGCTGACGGCAAGGGCATCCTGGCCGCTGACGAGAGCACCGGCACCATCCAGAAGCGCTTCGACGCCATCGGTGTTCAGAACACCGAGGACAATCGCCGCGACTATCGCGAGCTGATGTTCCGCACCAGCGCGGCCATGCAGGACTATATCTCCGGCGTGATCCTGTTCGACGAGACCATCCGCCAGAAGGCCAAGGACGGCACTCCCCTGGTGGACCTCATCACCGCCGCCGGCTCCATCCCCGGCATCAAGGTGGATGCGGGTGCCAAGCCCCTGGCCTTCTGCCCCGGCGAGACCATTACCGAGGGGCTCGACGGCCTCGGCGGCCGGCTGAAGGAATATTACAAGCTGGGCGCCCGCTTCGCGAAGTGGCGGGGCGTGATCGACATCGCCGCCGACATCCCCAGCTATACCGCCATCCGCGCCAATGCCCATGCGCTGGCCCGTTATGCGGCGCTCTGCCAGGAAAACAACATCGTCCCGATCGTGGAGCCGGAAGTCCTCATGGACGGCGACCATGACATTGAGCGTTGCTATGCGGTCACCGAGTGGACGCTGAAGACCGTCTTCGAGGAGCTGTACTACCAACGCGTCCGCCTCGAGGGCATGGTGCTGAAGCCCAACATGATCGTGCCGGGCAAGAAGTCCGCCAAGAAGGCCTCGGTCGAGGAAGTGGCCGAGAAGACCGTGCGCGTGCTGAAGGCCTGCGTGCCGTCCTCCGTGCCCGGCATCGCCTTCCTCTCCGGCGGCCAGTCCGACGAGGAGGCCACCGCCCACCTCGACGCCATGGTGAAGCTGGGCGGCCTGCCCTGGAAGCTCACCTATTCCTATGGCCGCGCCCTCCAGGCCGCCCCGCAGAAGGCGTGGTCCGGCAAGGCCGAGAACGTGGCCGCCGCCCAGGCCGCCTTTACGCACCGCGCGCGCATGAACTCGCTGGCCGCGCTCGGCCAGTGGTCGGCGACCGAGGAAAAGAAGGCGGCGTGATTTCGGCGGCGCCGGCTTCGGCTGGCGCCCCGCACCCTCCCATAAGCCGGCCCGCCGCGCCTCTGGCACGGCGGGCTTCTTTTTGCCCACAGGCGTCGCCACTCCGGTCGCCAAAAAAGCCTGCCGCGTTTTCGCCGGCTTCCTGTCGCCCGATGGAGCATGCTCTGGAGCCCCGCGGGCTCTGGCTCTATAGGAAGCGGAAGGATGGATGCTCCATCGATTCCGGCATCGGCAGCAGGACGCGGATCGCGCACGACCCATGACGAACACATCGCCTGAAGATCGGGCCCGGCTGATGCTGGTTCTGCCCGCCGCCCTGTCACCGGATGACGTCGCGTCGCTGGTGGCTGCGGGGGACGTGGCCGCCGTGGTGGCGCAGACGGACACGCGCTCCGGCGCCAATCCGCTGCCGAACGAATCCCGCCGCCTCGCCGCCTTGGCCGGCCCGGTCCAGGCGGCAGGCGCTGCCTTGCTGCTGGAAGGGTTGCCTGAAATGGTGGCGGAGTCGGGTGCCGATGGCGCGCACGTGCGGGGCCAGCCCGCCTTCCAGGCGGCGGTCAAGCGCCTGAAGCCTGACTTCATCGCGGGCGCCGGTGGCCTCACCACCCGCCATTCTGCCATGGAGGCGGGGGAGGGCGGGGCCGACTATGTGCTGTTCGGCGATGCCGGCTTGCCTTTTAACGAGACGTTGGAGCTTGTTCGCTGGTGGGCGGACCTGTTCGAGGTGCCGTGCGTGGGCGTGGCCGAAACCGAGGATCAGGCGGCGGCCCTGGCACAGGCAGGCGCGGACTTCGTGGCGCTGTCGGGTGTTTGGCTCTTGGATCGGGAAGCCGCCGCCATGGTCGCCCGGATGGATGCGGCGGTGGCAGTGGCTGCCCGCGCGGCGCAGGCGGTGCCATGACCGGGTGCCTTTTCACGCTTTCCCGCCCGCCATCGCTGCTGGTGGTGGCGCTTGTCCTGGCGCTGCCTTGTCTCAGCGCCCCCGCGCGAGCGCAGACGGCACCTGACGCGGACAAGGCGCCCGGTACCCCCGTGCAGAGCCAGGCCATCCAGCCCCCGCCTTCTCCCTACCCCACTTTGCCGCACGTACCAGGCGTATCCAGCGCCGCAACGATTCCGCTTGCGGCCAAGTCCACCTTGCCCAATCTGGCCGGTGCCCCCTCCGCCACGGGCCCGGCTAAGGGCGACGTCGCCTTCGGCGCCTATCAGGCTGGCCATTACATTACGGCAGCGCAGGAGGCGGTGAAGCGCCTGCAGGCCGGCAATGACCCGGCGGCGCTGACGCTTCTGGGCGAACTCTATTCCCGCGGCTTTGGCGTGCCCTATGACCCGACCAAGGCCGCCGACTACTATCGTCGTGCGGCGGGCGAAGGCGACACCAACGCCATGTTCGCCTTGGGCATGGCGAGCCTGACCGGCCAGGGCGTGCCGCAGAGCGACATCGAGGCTGCCAGCTGGTTCGAGAAGGCCGCGCGCAAGGGCCATGCTGCCGCCGCCTACAATCTGGGCCTGCTCTATCTCCAGGGGCGCGGGGTGCCGCCGGAAATGGGCACTGCCGCGACTTGGTTCAAGCAGGCGTCCGACGCGGGCGTCTCCGATGCCCAATACGCCCTCTCCGTGCTGCTGCGCGAGGGCAATGGGGTGCCACCCAACAAGCCGGAAGGCATTCGCCTGCTGGCTGCGGCTGCCCTGCAGGACCATGTGACGGCCCAGGTGGAACTGGCCATCGCCCTGTTCAACGGAGATGGCGTGCCCAAGGACGAGCAGGCTGCTGCTCTGCTGTTCCGCAAGGCAGCCCTAGGCGGCAATGCCATTGCCCAGAACCGCTATGCGCGGTTGCTTTCCGTGGGGCGTGGGGTGCCGCAGGACAAGCCGGCAGCGGCAAGCTGGCACCTCCTGGCTAAGAGTCGCGGGCTGGGCGATGTCTATCTGGACGGGGTGGTCTCTTCCCTCACGCCTGAGGAGCGCAAGAATGCGGAAGCCATCGCCCGGAAATGGGCCGTGACGACGCCCGGCGCGACCGCACTTCAGACGCCGTGAGATGCCACGGTCAGACGCCGCGCCTACCAGCCGATCAGCCGCGGCACAATGAAACTCGCCGCCGCTGCGATCAGCATGGCCACGCCGACCTTGAACGCCAAATCCAACCGGGTGATGGCCCGCACCGGCGCCGGATGCACGAGGCCCTCCGCTGCCGCCGCAATGGCGGCCTCCGGGCTGTCATGCACCACCGCATCCGGACCGCAGATCATGAGATTTTCCGTCTGCCCGAAATCCTCAACCAGATGCCCGTTTTCGTCACGCCAGC
This sequence comes from Aquabacter sp. L1I39, assembly GCF_017742835.1. Lineage (GTDB taxonomy): Bacteria > Pseudomonadota > Alphaproteobacteria > Rhizobiales > Xanthobacteraceae > L1I39. The sequence continues at coordinate 29,566 of NZ_CP072392.1, read as the reverse complement.
CGTCCGAACCGCATATGGCGGCAACGCGCTCGCGCATGGCGCGCGTGTCCGCCGACCATAGATGCACGCGTTTTCCTCGTGCCTGGGCATAGCCGATCTCCCAGGCCGTACCGGGATCCATATGGGCACCCCGGAAGGGGGAGATGTTGGCGACAAGGGCATCCGCCCGCTCTATTCCGGCTATGCAGCGGGACCGGATGGCAACGGCCGTTTCCCCCTCGGGCGGGGCACCGTCAAGGGGATAAAGGCCAGACAGCCCGGCTGCCGTGCAGAGGGCCTTTAGACGTTCGCCCTCGGAAAGGGCATCGGGCCGGAAAACCTCCGGACCGGCAAGATAGATGACAGGCATCCCTTCTTTTCGCACGGCACCCGGCGCACGCAAAGGCCGGGATATGGCGGGGCGAAGCGGACTTTCGCCAAGCATGGTTAAGCGACGGCTCCTCACCGCACCTGGAGCTTGGCAAATCGCTTCACTGCCCGATCCCGCTTCAGGCGTGACAGGCGCTGCAGCCAAAAGATGCCATCCAACTGGTCGATCTCATGCTGGAGGCAGACGCCAAGCAGGCCATCCGCTGTAATTTCCTGCGCCGCCCCGTCAAGATCCTGGTAGGCGACCCGCACTTGCGCCGGTCGCTCCACCTCTTCGGCGATGCCGGGCATGGAGATGGATCCCTCGGTATGGCTCACAAGGTCCCCGGACACAGCCAGCACCCGCGGGTTGGCGAGCATGCGAACGGGATCACCGGATCCAAGGTTCAGCACAACGAGACGCACCAACTCGCCCACATGCGGCGCGGTGATGCCGATGCCAGGAGCGGCCCGCACCGTATGGAGCAGGTCCTCCGCCAAGCGCCGAAGCGTGTCGTCAAACGCGGTGACGGGCACCGCCGGGAGGCGAAGTCGCGGATCAGGAAAGAAGACGAGGGGCCGGATCGCCACGGCAATCTCCGCGGATGGGGGAACGGCCCGCCAGATGGAACCGGCGGGACGTGGAAGGGTCTCAAAAGCAGGGCCGTAAATTTCGATTCTCCCTGCAAACCTTGCCCCTTGGCCAGGGGAGCTGCCCAAAAAACCACACGTCATCCACAGCGCGAACCCTTGAGCCGCCGAACTTTTCGGCATTTTCCGTCATGCCACGTTCATTTTTTCGGCGAAGCCCGTGTTGACACCCTGAAAGTGGGGTCCTATAAACCGCCCATCAACGACGGGCTGCGGCCGCGAGTTCAGCGGCTGGTTCGGCGGGAGAGGGGGCCGGTTCCGCCGGGGGAGAGGTTGGGATGACGGACGCCCATCGCGGCCAGAGCCACCGCCCCGACCGGGCGCACCAAAGTCCCCTCTCCCGCAACGCGGGGGAGGGAGAGGGAGGGGGCAAAGAGCCAGCGGCTGGGCGCAGACTGGGGGAAGAGGACGCTTCACCGTCCGCCATTCCCCCTCCCCAACCCTCCCCCGCTTTGCGGGAGAGGGGGCCGGTTCCGCCGGGGGAGAGGTTGGGATGACGGACGCCCATCGCGGCCAGAGCCACCGCCCCGACCGGGCGCACCAAAGTCCCCTCTCCCGCAACGCGGGGGAGGGAGAGGGAGGGGGCAAAGAGCCAGCGGCTGGGCGCAGACTGGGGGAAGAGGACGCTTCACCGTCCGCCATTCCCCCTCCCCAACCCTCCCCCGCTTTGCGGGAGAGGGGGCCGGTTCCGCCGGGGGAGAGGTTGGGATGACGGACGCCCATCGCGGCCAGAGCCACCGCCCCGACCGGGCGCACCAAAGTCCCCTCTCCCGCAAAGCGGGGGAGGGATAGGGAGGGGGCAAAAGGCGGGAGGGAGCGAAAGGCGCGGGATGGAGCACCAGCATGGACGCAGGACCAACAGGGGAAACCCCAGCGATCCGCGCCCGCCGCGGATGGATCGCGCCTCAGAAGCTGCGCGGCGCCGGGCTCACCACCTGGACGCTGCCGGCCTTGATCTCCATCACCGCCAGGCCCCGCTCATTGGTGCCATCGGGGCGGAAGCGGAAGATGCCGTCCACGCCGTTGAAGCCGGAAGGGTTGGTGAGCGTCACGTCGGTGAGGCCCTCCGCGCCCTGGGACCGGACGATTGCGGAGACGAGGGACACCGCATCATAGGACAAGGTGGCCGTGCGCACGGGATCGGTGCCGTAGCGACCGCGATAGCGCTGGGAGAAGGAGCGCCAGCCATTGGCGTCGGCGCCGGCGAACTGCGCGCCGTCCATCTGCGGATTGGAGAAAAGGCGCGGATCGTCCCAAAGGCCTGTGCCCAGCGGGCGCACCTTCTTCAGGTCCACCCCGGCGGCCGCCAATTGCTGCACCACCTGGGGCACATTGTCTGCGGTGTCGGGAATGAAGACCGCATCCGCCTGCCCGGCGGCGGCGGCCACCTTGCGCACCGCATTGCCGAGGCGGTTCGCATCCATGGAATAGCGCTCCAGCGCCACCACGCGCCCGCCGGCGGCCGAGGCCGCCTGCTGCAACGCGCCTTCCGCCACCGCACCATAGGCATTGTCGGGAATGAGGCCGATGAAGGAGCGCCGGCCCTGGGAGGCGGAATAGCGGACGATGCGGTCCACATCGCTCTGTGGCAGGAAGCTCAGGAGATACACGCCGGCAGTGGCCACATTGGTGTCGGTGGAAAAGGCGATGACGGGAATGCCGCGCGCCCGCGCCACCTGCCCCGCCGCACCCACCGAATGGGCAAAGAGCGGCCCCAGAATGATCCGCGCGCCCTCGTTCACCGCCGCCTCGGCCGCCGCGCGGGCGCCCTGGCTGGTGCCGCCATCATCTTTCACCAGCAAGGTGATGGGCGGCTGACCGGTCTCCGCCAAGGCGAGCTCGGCGGCATTGCGCATGGACTGGCCCACCGCCGCCGCATTGCCCTGGGCGCCCAAAGGCAGGATGAGCGCCACGGGCGGGCCGGAGGAAATGGGCTGGGCGGCGACGGGAGCCGCCAGTTCGGCGGCGCTGGGTGGCGGCGTGGGCCTGGAGCCCATGTCGCCGGCGCAGGCCGCAAGCAGCGCAGCGCTCGCCACGGAGCCCCCCAGTTGCGCCGTCCGGATGAGAAAGGTGCGGCGGGAAGAAGAGAGGCTTTCGGTGTCCAGTCCCTCGCGCGTGACGCGAACCGAACCATGCGCGAGATCGTCCACCCGTTCTTCTCCCTCTGGCTGGGGCGCTTGTGCGTGGGGTCCACGCATACCGCCCCTGCGGCCATTTGGCGAGAGAGGGGCGCCGCGCGCCGATCAACTTCAGCCGATCAGGCTGCGCGCCAGCACATAAAGGCCCACCGAGAAGACGATGACGGCGAAGGCCACGTTCAGCCGGCCCTTCTGACCCGCCAGCACCTTGGACAGGCGCATGCCGACGAGGCTTCCCGCCGTGCCGCCGCCCACAACCATGGCCGCCAGTGGCCAGGAGACGAGGCCCGACAGGGCATAATTGGCGGAGGTGGTCAGGCCGAAGGCGGTCACCGCCACCAGAGAGGAGCCCACCGCATTCAGCATGGGCATGCCGGTGGAGATGACGAGCCCCGGCACGATCAGGAAGCCGCCACCAATGCCGAAGAAGCCGGAGAGCGCCCCGCTCCCCATGCCGACCCCCACCACGCGCGGAAACGATTCCCGCGACAGCCGCACCGCCGGATCTCCGGCCGCGCCCCGGCGTTTCAGCATGACGAGGGCGATGACCATCATCACCACTGCGAACAAGGCGAGCAGGTGCTGCCCATTGGTGGCCTTGCCCAGGGTGGAACCGACGAAGGCGCCGAGGATGCCGGCGGTGGCGAAGGTCAGCGAGCACGGCCACTTCACCTGTCCCGCGCGGGCATAGGCAGCCAACGAGAGCGCCGCATTCACCGTCACCGCCACGGCGCTGGTGCCGATGGCCAGATGCGGATCATGGAGGCCGACGAAATAGACGAGAAGCGGCACCGCCAGCACCGACCCTCCCCCACCCACCAGGCCCAGGGAAAAGCCAACCAGCGTTCCGGCCAAAAGGCCGAGCATCAGTTGCAGCAGGGAGATCATGGCCGGAGGCCTTGTGTCTTGGGGATGGCGCGAGCGGCAAAGTCGGGAACCGGGACGGCGCATCGCAACGGGGAATGGGTCATCTGCGTCTTTTATTTTAGTATTTCATATATTGCTAAATTAAAAAAACACGCTAACTTTGTCAAATGCATTCGGGGTGCGGGACCGGGGAAAACCCGGGCCCGGCCACCCCGTCCAACCCGCAAGCAGGAGATGAACGCCATGTCCGCGAATGCCATGTCCGCTGAGACAAAGCCGGTGATCCGGGCCTTCTTCGACGAGCCCACCAACACCATCAGCTATCTGGTGGCGGACCCCGCCACCGGGGATGCGGCGGTGATCGACCCGGTGCTGGACTATGACCACAAGGCCGGCACCGTGGACACGCGCTCGGTGGATGCCATCCTCGCCGCCGCCATTGAGGCGGGCTACCGCATCGTCTGGACGCTGGAGACCCACGCCCATGCGGACCATCTGTCCGGCTCGCCCTATATCAAGGGCAAGACCGGCGCGCGGATCGGCATCGGCGACCACATTGTCGACGTGCAGCGCATCTTCCGGCCGGTCTTCAACGCCACCGACCTGAAGACCGACGGCAGCGATTTCGACCACCTGTTCAAGGACGGAGAGCACTTCGCCATCGGATCGCTCACCGCCGAGGTGCTCTATACGCCCGGCCATACGCCGGCCGACGTGTCCTACAAGATCACCGATGCGGTGTTCGTGGGCGACACCCTCTTCATGCCCGATTACGGCACCGCCCGCGCCGACTTCCCCGGCGGCGATGCCCGCCAGCTCTATGGCTCCATCCGCAAGCTGCTGGCCTTGCCGCCGGAAACCCGCCTCTTCATGTGCCATGACTACAAGGCGCCCGGACGCGACACCTATGCCTGGGAGACCAGCGTGGCCGAGCAGCGCGCCGCCAATGTGCATGTGCGCGAGGGGGTGAGCGAGGAGGATTTCGTCGCCATGCGCACCACCCGCGATGCCAAGCTGGCCGCGCCCGTGCTGCTCCTGCCCTCCATCCAGGTGAACATCCGCGCCGGCAAGTTCCCGCCGGCCTCGGCCAATGGCGTGCACTACCTCACCATCCCGGTGAGGACGAAGAGCGGCGAGCCGGTGGAGAAGATCGCCTCCTGAGAAGGCGCGGATTGGACGGGCGGGCGGGCGCTGGGATCTGCTATAAGGCGGCCCATGAACGCCTCGCCTCCCGCGCCCGACCGTCCGCGCGCCTATGTCATCGCCGGCACCCGCCTGCCCGCCGCCCGCCTCGCGCCCGGCCTGCACGTGGTGGCGACCCCCATCGGCAATCTGGGCGACATCACGCTGCGCGCCCTGGAGACCCTGGCCGGGGCCGACGTGATCGCCTGCGAGGACACCCGCATGTCCCGCCGCCTCTTGGACCGCTACGGCATCGAGGCGCCGCTCGTGCCCTATCACGACCATAATGGCGCCAGCATGCGCCCCCGCCTGCTGGCCCGCCTTGCGGCCGGCGAGGCGGTGGCGCTGATATCCGACGCCGGCACGCCACTCGTGTCAGACCCCGGCTTCAAGCTGGTGGTGGAGGCCGCGCAGACCGGCCACCGCATCCATCCCTTGCCCGGCGCCTCCGCGCTCCTGGCCGCCCTCGTGGCGGCGGGCCTCCCCACGGATCGCTTCCTGTTCGACGGCTTCCTGCCGCCCAAGGCCGGCCAGCGGGCCGGGCGCATCGCTGAACTGAAGGCCTTCCCCGCCACCCTCATCCTTTATGAAACTGGCCCCCGCCTGCCCGAAAGTCTCGCCGACCTCGCCGAGGGCCTCGGCGCCCGCCGGGCGGCGGTGTGCCGGGAACTGACCAAGGCCTTCGAGGAAGTGCGCCGGGGCACGCTCCCCGAACTTGCCGCCCATTATGCCGAGGCCGGCCCGCCCAAGGGCGAGATCGTGCTCGTCATTGGCCCGCCCTTGGAAGAGGCCGCCGGCGATACGGACGTGGACAGCGCGCTCCGCACCGCGCTCGCCGACCACTCCCTGAAGGATGCGGTGGCCGCCGTGACCGCCCTCACCGGCCGCCCCAAGCGCGACGTCTATGCCCGCGCCCTCGCCCTGACGCGCGGGCCGGAGGACAGCGATGGCTGACCGCCGCCCGGCAACGCCCAAACCGACCGGCCCCAAGCCGCCCCACTCGCCGGCCCGCACCACCGCCCACGCCGCCCGCACCTATGCCCGTGGGCTCCAGGCGGAGGACAAGGCGGCGGAGCGCCTGGTGGCCCTGGGCTTCGAGATTCTCGCCCGGCGGGTGCGCACCAAGGCGGGCGAAGTGGACCTCATCGCCCGGCTGGGCGATCTCCTGGTCTTCTGCGAGGTGAAGGTGCGGGCGGACCTGGCCACCGCCGGCGAATCCCTCCTGCCCCGCCAGCGCCGCCGCATCGCCGCCGCCGCCGAAGCCTATCTCGCTGATCATCCCGAGCTTGCCGCCCTCAACATGCGCTTCGACGCGGTGCTGATGACCACTGCCGGCGAGATGGAACATGTGCCCGGGGCGTTCGACGCGAGCTTCTGAAGCGACGAAAAGCCCCCGCTCTGGCGGCGGGCGGTTCGCGGCTATAGATAGGGGGAACCTTCCTCCCTGGCGCTCGCCGGAGATCCCTTATGACCCTTCAGGTCGCGGTCCAGATGGACCATATCGCCCGCATCAACATCGCCGGCGATTCCACCTTCGCCTTGCTGCTGGAAGCCCAGAAGCGCGGCCACAGCCTCGTCCACTATACGCCCGACCAATTGGCCATGCGCGACGGCACGGTGTACGCCACCGTCGAGCCGCTGACGGTCAAGGACGAGGCCGGCGCCCATTTCCAACTGGGCGAGAAACGCCGGGTGGCGCTCTCCGATTATGACGTGGTGCTGCTGCGCCAGGATCCGCCCTTCGACATGGCCTATGTGACCACCACGCACTTGCTGGAGCGCATCCACCCCAAGACCCTGGTGGTGAACGATCCCGCTCATGTGCGCAACGCGCCGGAGAAGATCTTCGTCACCCACTTCCCGGATCTGATGCCGCCCACCCTGATCACGCGCGACCTTGCCGAGATCAAGGCGTTCCGGGCCGAGTTTGGCGACGTGGTGATGAAGCCGCTTTATGGCAATGGCGGGGCCGCCGTCTTCCGCCTGACGGCCGATGACCTGAATTTCGGCTCGCTCTATGACTTCTTCGCCGCCACCTTCCGCGAGCCCTGGGTGATCCAGCGCTTCCTGCCCGAGGTGAAGCATGGCGACAAGCGCATCATCCTGGTGGATGGCGAGGCGGCGGGCGCGGTGAACCGCGTGCCCTCCGAGGGCGACCTGCGCTCCAACATGGTGCGCGGCGGCGCCGCCCGGCCCACCGACCTCACCGACCGCGAGCTGGAAATCTGCGCCCGCATCGGCCCGGCCCTGCGCGAGCGGGGGCTTTTGTTCGTGGGCATCGACGTGATCGCCGGCAACCTCACCGAGATTAACGTCACCTCCCCCACGGGCCTGCGCGCCATCAAGCGCCTGGGCGGCCCCGACATCGCCGCGCAGATCTGGGACAATATCGAGGACAAGCGCCGGGCGGCCTGAGCCGCCCCATCGCCCCCTGAACCGGACCGGCGCCCGCGCGTTGTTCAAGCGCGCAGCAGGGCGCCCGCATGGAAAGCTGAAGCATGGCCCAACCGCTCACCGTCTCCATCCCCCACCGCCTCGGCAAGGACGAGGCCACACGGCGCCTCCAGAAGGGCCTCACCTCCGTGCGCGGTCGCTTCGCCGACAAGCTGGTGGTGGAGGAAGAGACCTGGACCGACAGTCACCTCGCCTTCCGCATCGCCGTGCTCGGCCAGAAGGCGCAGGGCGAGATGAACGTGGCAGAGGATGCCGTGCATCTGAGCGTGGAACTGCCCTGGTTCCTCCAGATGATGGCGCAGAAGGCCAAGGACATGATCCAGAAGCAGGGCCACCTGCTCCTGGAGAAGAAGAGCTAGGCTCCGTCAGGCGCGCGAGAGCGTCAGGCTGGCATTGTCCAGCATGAAGGAGCCGTCCTCCTCGATGGCGAAGTGATCGCGCACCAGGTCCGCCGCCAGGGCCTGGAGCGAGCGGATGGCGTCCACATGGAGCGCGTCCGTGCGGATGCGCGTGACCCAGGGCTGGAATTCCAGCCGGATGCGCCGGGCTTCCACACGCTTCACCTTGAAGCCCGCCTGCTCCGCCATGGCCTTCCACTGGGCCACCGAATAGTCGCGCACATGGGAGGGGTCGCGCAGCAATTCCACCGCCTGGAGGAAGGTGTCCAGCAGCGGATGGGCGGGTGCCACCGCATCCATGAAGATGGCGGTGCCGCCGGGCTTCAGCACGCGGTGCGCCTCGGCGAGGCCCGCCGGCACGTCCGACCAGTGATGGGCGCTGTAGCGGGAGGCGACGAGATCGAAGGCGCCGTCGGAGAAGGGCAGCGCCTCGGCAAAGCCCACCTGCGTGGTGATGTTCAAAAGCCCGCGCCGGCCCGCCTCGGCCGCCACCGCGCCCAGCATGTCGGAGGAGAGGTCATAGGCCGTCACCTGGCCCACATGGGGGGCGAGGGTGAAGCTCACATGGCCGCCACCGCAGCCCAGGTCCAGCGCGGCGCCAAAAGCCTTGCCCTCCACCGCCTGGGCCAGCGCCGACAAATCCTCGCCGCTAGCATGGACCGCGCTGGTCACATAGGCCGCCGCCTGGGGGCCGAACTGGCTTTCCACCAGGGCCTGGATGCCGCGGACATCGGCGCTGTTCGTGCTCATGGTGATCTCCCGGACGCCGTTTTCATTGCGTGATTAAGGCAATGTCCCTCATGCGCCCGTTCCGGGACGGGGGCAAGCACCGGCGCCGCACACCTCCCACATCCGCCATGCGCAGGGCCACTCATCGTGCCACCACGATGGGCTGCCGCAGCCCTGCGAATGACCAACGTTCCCATTTCGTTCTTGTGTCGCGGGCGGTGGCGGGTTACGCTGAGCAACCTTGGGATGTGGGCACGGACGGGAGGGGGGCGTGATCCAGCGGGTAGCGACGGTGGCCTTCGCGGGCGTGGACGCGCGGCCCGTGGACGTGCAGGTGCATGTGGCGGCGGGATTGCCCGCCTTCACCATTGTAGGTCTTCCCGACAAGGCGGTGACCGAGGCCAAGGAACGTGTGCGCGCCGCCCTCATCGCCTCCGGCCTTGCCTTGCCGGCGCGGCGCATCACCGTGAACCTCGCCCCCGCCGATTTGCCCAAGGAAGGCTCCCACTATGACCTGCCCATCGCGCTTGGCTTGATGGCGGCCATTGGCGCCATCCCTTCCGATAGCCTTTCCGGCTTCACGGTGGTGGGGGAACTGGGCCTCGACGGCACCATCGCGGCGGTGGCGGGCGTGCTGCCGGCGGCCATCGGCGCCAATGCGCGCGGCCATGGCCTGGTCTGCCCCGCCGCCTGCGGCGCAGAAGCGGCCTGGGCCAGCCCGGACATGGCGATCCTCGCCCCTGACAGCCTGATCCAGTTCGCCAATCACGTCACCGGCCGTCAGATCCTGTCCCGGCCGGACCCGCGCATGCGCTCGGGCGTCCAGGGCCTTCCGGACCTGAAGGACGTGAAGGGGCAGGAAACCGCCCGCCGGGCGCTGGAAGTGGCGGCAGCCGGCGGTCACAATCTCCTCTATGTGGGCCCGCCCGGCGCCGGCAAGTCCATGCTGGCCCAGCGCCTGCCCTCCATCCTGCCGCCGCTTTCGCCCGCCGAAATGCTCGACGTGTCCATGATCGCCTCGGTGGCCGGCGCCATCGAGGACGGCGCCCTGATGGACCGGCGCCCGTTTCGCGCGCCCCACCATTCCGCCAGCATGGCCGCCATGGTGGGCGGGGGCATGAAGGCGCGGCCGGGCGAGGTGTCGCTCGCCCATCACGGCGTGCTGTTCCTGGACGAATTGCCGGAATTCTCGCCCCAGGTCCTCGATTCCCTGCGCCAGCCCCTGGAAACCGGGGAGGTTCTGATCGCGCGGGCGAACCATCGCGTGAGCTATCCCGCGCGGTTCCAATTGGTGGCGGCCATGAATCCCTGCCGGTGTGGGCGCGCGGGCGAGCCCGGCTTTACCTGCAAGCGCGGCCCGCGCTGCGCTGACGAATATCAGGCGCGCCTCTCGGGTCCGTTCATGGATCGCATCGACATTCACCTGGAAGTACCGGCGGTGCGGGCGAGCGACCTGGTCTCTCCTGCCCCTTCGGAAAGCTCGCGCGACGTTGCGGCCCGCGTCGCCAATGCCCGCGCCGTGCAACGCGAGCGCTATGCAGCGCTGGGCCGCCCGGACGTGTCGATGAATGCCCACGCCTCCGGCCCGCTGTTAGATCAGGTGGCAGTGCCGGATGGACCGGCCCTAACTTTGCTGCGCGATGCCTCGCAGGCCATGAACCTGTCGGCGCGGGGCTATCATCGGGTGCTGAAGGTGGCGCGGACGCTTGCGGATCTCGCCGGGGCCGAGACGCTGGGCCGCCAGCATCTGGCGGAGGCGCTCGCCTATCGCGCCCTCGCTGACCGAATCCGCGCCGCCGCCTGAACCCAAGAGGACAGGCGGCTGGAAAGGCCGGTGTTCAGATCGGGGAGCAGGTGGATGGGCGCCATCGCAGGCGCCCGGCCCATGGGCTCGGCCGGTCGCCTGCGGGACGCGCCTCGATGGTCCGATGCCGTCAATAGTTGGCGGTCACCGCGAGTCCTTCATAATAGCGGATTTCGCAGAGGTCGCCGAGTTGCACCTGCTGGAGGTCAGCCAGCACCTGGGCGTTGGCGGCTTTCACCGTGCGCACCAGGCCTTCCGGCCCCTCGAAGGAGATGGTGCCGTTGGCCTTGTCGATATTGACCAGGATGTTGGTGACGGTGACTTCCCGGAAGCCGAAATCCTGCGGCCAACCCGGCAGGCCGTCCTTCAGCACCACTTCGGCCGAGACGCGGCCGGGCGTGCCCTGGTGCGCCTTGCCCAGATAGGTGACGGTGCCGGGCAGCACCCGCACGGTAATGGAGCGGCTATTGGCCATGGCCATCACGTCGCCGAACAGCGGCGGCACGACCACCGACCAGCGCTTGCCATTATTGCCTTCCAGCACCACGCGGCGGTCAGCCGGATCGGCGGAGACGAAGCGTGCCTGATAGGTCAGCACGGTCATGGGGCCGACACCGGGCACATCCACCGTGGTCACGCTGGACGGGATGGGGCGCGGCTGGGCCGATGCCTCTTCGGCTCCGAACAGGACGACGCCACCCAGCAGAGCGGCGGAGAGGGCGGTAGCGCGCATCCGGGCACCGGTGCCGCGAGAGATCCCAATCATGTATCACCCCTTGTTGCTCCGCGCCCCCGGCGCGGCGATGCCGCCCGCCGTCGCCGGCGGGCCTTACCCTGTCATCGCACGACTTTTCCTCCAAAAGCGTGAACGCGGCCGGAGCGCGGCGCCACATTGGCGCACGGGGCAAAAAAGAGCTGTACTCCCAACAGCCTTACCTAAGGTGATGAAGTGTGACTGTCGCATTGTCACATGGGCGTATGAATCTTATGGTGGTGTCCACGGTCATGCGGAAAAGGGTGACGCCGCCGGCCTCGGTCTGCGGCGGCAAGCGCCTGAAACGCCGACCGTGACGGCCCAGGGAGGGGTCGCTCCATGAAACGCCAGGTGCCGGAACCTCACCTTCAGCCCGCCTTCAACCTGCCGGCCTTGCTGGGCAAAGGCATAGACGTGGCGCGGGTCAGTTTCGCCGATCCGCTGGCCTGGGCGCAGGGTGGCGTTCCCGGCATTCCCGGCTCCCAGAAGTTTGTCAGCGACCTGCGGGCCTATTCCGGCATCCGCCATCGCGAAGTGCTGGCGCTCGGCGAGCCCGCCGTTCTCGGGCGCCTCGGCGCGCTGGAAGTGCGCCTTGCCCGCACCGCCCGCGACGTGCGCAAGGCGCAGAAGCTGCGTTACAAGGTGTTCTACGAGGAAATGTCCGCCTTGCCGGACGGTCCCGCCCGCCTCGCCCGGCGCGACATGGACGCCTTCGACGCCATTTGTGACCACATCCTGGTGCTGGACCATGACGAGGGCAAGATGGTCCTCGGGCGCAAGAAGCCCAAGGTGGTGGGCACCTATCGCCTGCTGCGCCAGGACGTGGCACGCCGCCATGGCGGTTTCTACACCCAGGCCGAGTTCGATGTGAACCGCATCGTCGACGCCCATCCGGACTTGAAGTTCCTGGAGCTGGGCCGCTCCTGCGTGCTGAAGCCCTACCGCAACAAGCGCACGGTGGAGCTGCTCTGGCACGGCATCTGGACCTATATCCTGCGCAACGACATCGACGTGATGTTCGGCTGCGCCAGTCTCGAGGGGACGGACCCCTCCGCCCTGGCCCTGCCGCTCTCCTTCCTGCACCACAACGCGCTGGCGCCGGAAGAATGGCGGGCCTCCGCCATCCCGCAGCGCTATGTCTCCATGAACCGCATGGCGCCTCAGGACATCAACCTGAAGGCGGCCATGCAGTCCCTGCCCCCGCTGGTGAAGGGCTATCTGCGCCTCGGCGGCTATGTGGGCGACGGCGCCGTGGTGGACCACCAATTCGGCACCACCGACGTACTGGTCATCCTGCCCCGCGCCGTCATCAGCCCGCGCTATGTGGAGCATTTCGGCCCGAGCGCGAACCGCCACGCCATCTGACGGCGGGGCGAGAGGCGCTCCACCCTTGCGCGGCGACGCAAGCTGCCGCATGTGGACGGCATGACCCGCCGCGAGCCGCGCTCATGATCGCGATCACCCACCGCATCGCCCTCAACGAGGACGAGTTGGACTTCGCCTATGTGCGCGCCTCCGGCCCCGGCGGGCAGAATGTGAACAAGGTGTCCACCGCGGTTCAATTGCGGTTCGACGCACTGGCCTCCCCCAGCCTGCCCGAGGGGTTGAAGTCGCGCCTGCCTGCCATCGCGGGCAGCCGGATGACGCAGGACGGCGTCGTCATCATCCACGCCCAGCGCCACCGCACCCAGGAGCGCAATCGCGAGGATGCCATTAACCGCTTGGTGGAGATGCTGCGCGAGGCGGCTTATGTGGCCCCCATCCGCCGCAAGACGCGACCGACTTTGGCCTCCAAGGAGCGCCGGCTCGCCGCCAAGGAGCGGCGCGGCAGCGTGAAGAGCCTGCGGCGGGGGCGGGTGGACGTGGACTGACGGATCTGGATAGGACGCGCACCGGCGCGCGGCCGTTCAGCAGGGGGACGCTGCTTAGCCGGCTTATCGCTCCGTCCGCGCCAGCACGTCCATGAGCTCGGCCACCTTCTTGCGCTGCTCCTCCGCATTGCCGGAGCGGATGGCGTGCTCCACGCAGTGAGCCACATGGTCGCGCAGCACTTCTTCCTCGGCCTTGCGCAGCGCGGCGCGGACAGCGGCGATCTGCGTTACCACATCGATGCAATAGCGGTCCTCCTCCACCATCTTGGCGATGCCGCGCACCTGCCCTTCGATGCGATTGAGGCGTTTCAGAACGGATGTCTTGGCTGTGGGTCCCATGCTTGCCATATACCCCCCATGGGTATATCAAACAAGGGAGCAGATACCCCCGTGGGGTTTCTTTTCGCGGAAACTGAGCCAGCGCAAAGACGCCCCCCTCCCCTTGCCCTGTGGTGAGGCCATGATGGCAGACAAGACCGACCCCGCCCGCACGCACGCTTCCGCGCCCCATCCGGCCAAAGGCCAGTCGGCGGAGGGGCATGGCAGCTGCTGTTCGAGCCCCGCGCCGCTGGACCTGTCCAAGCCGGCCCCGGGCGCGGATTGCTGCGGCGGGGCGCCCCAGGCAGAGCCTGGCGCGCACGAGGCGCACGTTCATAAGGAAGACGGCGGATGCTGCGGTGGAGCTGAGCACACTTCCGCTCCGGCGCCGCACGCCGGTTGCTGCGCACCGCCTGCGCCCCTCGACCTGTCCGCCGCCCCCCGGGCGGTGGCGTACAGATCGGTGCTCAAGCCGGACACCACGCCGGAGCCGTCCAGCCATGCCTGCTGCTCCGCCCCCGCGCCTCTGGACCTGACGCCGCCAGCCGCCTCCTGCTGCGGCGGGCATGGGGACCACGGCCACCAGCACGGGCACGACCATGCGGACCATATGCACGCCGGTCACGCGCCCTCCCCTGCGGCCAGCCATCTGGTGAAGGACCCGGTGTGCGGCATGGATGTGGACCCGCACACAGCCAGGCACCGCTCCACCTTCGAGGGGCGGCCCTATTATTTCTGCAATCCCAGCTGCAAGACCAAGTTCGACGCTGATCCGGCGCGCTATCTCTCCGGCCAGCCCGTCCCCGCCGAGCCGGTGCCCGAGGGCACCATCTATACCTGCCCCATGGATCCGGAGATCCGCCAGGTGGGGCCGGGCACTTGCCCCATCTGCGGCATGGCGCTGGAGCCGGAACTGGTCAGCCTGGACGACGGCCCCAATGAAGAACTGGCGGACATGACCCGCCGGTTCTGGATCGGCCTGGCGCTCGCCTTGCCAGTCTTTGTGCTGGAAATGGGCCAGCACCTGTTCGGCCTGCATTTGCTGCCGCAGCAGATGTCCAATTATGTGCAATTCGCCCTCGCCACGCCCGTGGTGCTGTGGGCGGGCCAGCCCTTCTTCGCCCGCGGCATCGCCTCGGTGCGGACCGGGCATCTCAACATGTTCACGCTCATCGCTATCGGCACGGGCGTCGCGTATGCCTATTCGCTGGTGGGCACCTTCCTGCCCGGCCTCTTCCCACACGGCCTGATGACCCATGACGGCGCGGTGGCGGTCTATTTCGAGGCAGCGGCGGTGATCACCGTGCTGGTCCTGCTGGGCCAGGTGATGGAGCTGAAGGCGCGTGAGCGCACGTCGGGCGCCATCAAGGCGCTGCTGGGCCTTGCCCCGAAGACCGCCCGCCGCGTCCGCCCCGACGGGACGGACGAGGACGTGGCCCTCGACCTGATCGCCAAGGGCAACCTTTTGCGCGTGCGGCCGGGGGAAAAGGTGCCCGTCGACGGCGTCCTCACCGAAGGGCGCGGGGCGCTGGATGAATCCCTCGTCACCGGCGAATCCGTCCCCGTGGCCAAGCGCGTCGGCGATCCCGTCATCGGCGGCACGCTGGCTGCCACTGGCGGCTTCGTCATGCGGGCGGAAAAGGTGGGCCGGGAAACCATGCTCGCCCAGATCGTGCAGATGGTCGCCACCGCCCAGAGGTCGCGGGCGCCCATCCAGCGCTTGGCCGATATCGTTTCCGGCTGGTTCGTGCCCGCCGTGGTGGCGGCAGCGCTCATCGCCTTTACCGCCTGGATGCTGGTGGGGCCAGAACCGCGCCTTGCCTATGCGCTCACCGCCGCCGTCTCCGTGCTCATCATCGCCTGCCCCTGCGCGCTGGGTCTGGCTACGCCCATGTCTGTGATGGTGGGCGTGGGGCGCGGCGCGCAGGCAGGTGTTCTGGTGAAGAATGCCGAGGCCCTGGAACGCCTGGAGAAGGTAGACATTGTCGTAGTCGACAAGACCGGCACGCTGACCGAAGGCCGCCCCCGCATCGTTGAGATGCGGGCGCTGGACGGCGATGCGGACCGCCTGCTCCGGCTCGCTGCGAGCCTGGAGCGGGGCAGCGAGCATCCGCTGGCCGCCGCCTTCCTCACCGAGGCGAAGGCCCGTGACCTGGATCTCGCCGACGTGCAGGATTTCGAGGCGATCACAGGGGGCGGCGTGCGCGGCCGGGTGGACGGCGCCGCGGTGGCCGTGGGCCATGCCGGCTTCATCGCCGAAGGCGGCCCGCATTGCCGGCCGCTGCTGGCGGAGGCGGACGCGCTGCGCCAGTCGGGCTCCACCGTGGTGTTCATCGCCCTGGACGGCAAGCTGGCGGGCCTTGCGGCCATCGCCGATCCCATCAAGGCCAGCACCGCCGCAGCGCTCAAGGCGCTCAAAGCCGACAAGGTGCGCGTGGTCATGCTCACTGGCGACAACCTCACCACCGCCCAGGCGGTGGCCAAGCGCCTCGGCATCGCCGAGGTGCATGCGCAGGTGCGGCCCGAGGACAAGGTGGAGAAGGTGAAGGCGCTGCGCGCCGCCGGCCATGTGGTGGCCATGGCGGGCGACGGCGTCAACGACGCCCCAGCCCTGGCCGCGGCCGACGTGGGCATCGCCATGGGCTCCGGCACCGACGTGGCCATGGAGAGCGCCGGCATCACGCTTCTGAACGGGGATCTGGCCGGCATCGCCCATGCCCGCTCGCTGTCGCGGGCCACCATGGCGAACATCCGGCGCAACCTGTTCTTTGCCTTCGCCTATAATGCGGCCGGCGTGCCCCTGGCGGCGGGCGTGCTCTATCCCGCCTTCGGCCTCCTGCTCTCGCCCATGGTGGCGGCGGCGGCCATGTCGCTGTCCTCGGTCAGCGTCATCGCCAATGCGCTCACCTTGCAGCGCTGGAGACCCTGATCGCCCCCGCGCATTGCGCCCTCTTGCCGCCTGCGCGGGGCGCGCGCATCTTTATCTCGATCCGGCCTTGCTGCCGGCGAGCGGGGAAATCATGGACGAGGTGCATCTCCCGTCCAGAATCAGCTTGCGCACGCGTCTTGCCCCTTTCGGCCGGCTGGCTGGCGGAGCTGCGGGTGTGCTGGTGGATCTCGTCCTGCCGCCCACCTGCATTTCGTGCCAGGCGGTGATGGCTGAGAAAGGGGGCCTATGCGGTGCCTGCTGGCCGCGCCTCCGTTTCATTTCCCGGCCCTTCTGCGAGCGCCTGGGCTCTCCGCTGCCTTTCATGCCTGTGGGCGATGCCGGCCCTTATCTCAGCGCGGAGGCGCTTGCTGACCCGCCCGCCTTCGACCGGGCGCGGGCGGCGGTGGTGTTCGGCGCCGTCTCCCGCGATTTGGTTCATGGACTGAAATATGGCGACCGGCTGGAGCTGGCCCGGCCCATGGCACGCCTCATGGCCCAGGCGGGGCGCGATGTGCTCGCAGAGGCAGACATCCTGTTGCCCGTGCCTCTGCACGCATTCCGCCTCTGGCGCCGCCGCTTCAACCAATCCGCGCTTCTGACGCGCTATCTCGCCACCGCGGCGCAAAAAAAGTGGAGGACAGACGCGCTGGTCCGCACGCGTGCGACACCCTCTCAGGTATCGCTGAGCCGGCTTGAACGCCGCCGCAACGTGTCGGGCGCCTTCGTTGTTCCGGGTGCCGCGGAGGCGCATGTGAGCGGGCGCCGCATCCTGTTAGTCGACGATGTGCTGACCACCGGGGCCACCCTGGACGCCTGTGCCCGCACGCTCCGCCGGGCGGGTGCGACCCATGTGGACGCCCTGACCTTCGCGCGGGTTGTCGAAGCCGGCTGAAAACCCATATTATGCAACACTTCCGTGACGGCCTGCGCCGTTCCCAACTCTTTGATGGAGCGCGTTCAGCTTGGATTGCAAGGCAGTTCGAGGTGAACGCGCTCTAGGGGCCTTTATGAAACCCATCGTCATCTACACCAAGAATTGGTGCTCCTATTGCCACGCCGCGAAGGAGCTGCTTCGCCGCAAGGGCTGGACCTTCACCGAAATCGACGTGACCACGGATCCCGCCGGCCAGGCGGACATGTCCCAGAAGGCGGGCGGCCGCACCTCCGTGCCCCAGATCTTCATCGGCGACACCCATGTGGGCGGGTGCGACGACCTGTATGCCCTGGAGCGGGAGGGCAAGCTCGACGCTATGGCGGTGTGACAGCAGGCGCAAGCGCGCGCCCTGCGCTGAGCGGATGCATGGTAGAGAAAACGTGACCCGGTCCGATTGCGGTGCCATCGGACCGGCGCCTGCTCTAGACTGAAGCGAGAACCGGAAAGCCTGCGAGATCCCATGAGCTCCTCAGCCTCCTCCCAGACCCTGCGCGTCGGCCTCGTCCAGCTGCGCACCGGACGCGACGCGGGCGCCAATATCGACATCGCAAGCGCCCTCATCCGCCAGGCCGCGGAGGCCGGTGCGCGCTATGTGCAGACGCCGGAAACGACCAATCTCATGGAGTTGGACCGCTCCATCCTGTTCGAGCAGTTGAAGGAGGAGGAGGACGATTCCTCCCTCGCCGCCTTCCGCGACCTCGCCCGCAGCCTTTCAATTCACCTGCATGTGGGCTCGCTGGCGCTGAAGGTATCCGACCAGCGGGCCGTCAATCGCGGCTTCCTGATCGCCCCCGACGGGGAAATCACCGCCCGCTACGATAAGATCCACATGTTCGACGTGGATCTCCCGAATGGCGAAAGCTACCGCGAATCCACCGCCTACAAGCCCGGCGAACGCGCCGTGCTTGGTCATGTGGAAGGGATCGGGCTCGGGCTGACCATCTGCTATGACCTGCGCTTCCCGGCTCTCTACCGGGCTCTGGCGGAAGCCGGCGCCCAGGTGCTCACGGTGCCCGCCGCCTTCACACGCCCCACCGGCGAGGCGCATTGGCACGTCCTGCTGCGCGCCCGCGCCATCGAGAACGGGGCCTATGTGCTCGCCGCCGCCCAAGGCGGGCGTCACGAGAATGGGCGCGAGACCTATGGCCATTCGCTGGTGATCGATCCCTGGGGCCGGGTGCTCGCCGAGGGCGGCAGCGATCCGGGCGTCATTCTCGCCGAGTTGGACATGACGGAAGTGGAGGCGGTGCGCCAGCGCATCCCCTCGCTGCGCCACGGCCGCCGCTTCGAGATGGCGGAAGGCCGGCCGGCCGGCCACCTGCACCTGGTGGGAGCGCCCACGTGATCCGCTACACGCTCCGGTGCGACAAGGATCATACGTTCGAGAGTTGGTTTCCCTCCTCCGACAGCTATGAGAAGCAGAAGGCGCACGGCTTCGTCGCCTGTCCCACCTGCGGTAGCGTGGCGGTGGAGAAGGCCGTGATGGCGCCCTCCGTCGCCCGCACGGATCGCCCCCGTGACGCCGAGCCGCGGACGCCCGAGGTGGCGGGTGATATGCCACCCGCCGCGCCGCCGGCCGCCGAGCAGATGGCCCTCATGTCCGAACCCGAGCGCGAGTTGCGGCGTATGCTGCGCGCCGTGCGCGACCATGTGACGAGCACGGCCGACTATGTGGGCGACCAGTTCGCCGACCTCGCCCGCAAGATGCACCAGGGCGAGGTGGAGCATCGCTCCATCTATGGCGAGGCGACGCCCGACGAGGTGCGCACCCTCAAGGAGGAGGAGGTGGAGGTCTATGCCCTGCCCGTCCTCCCCGATGAGCGCAACTGAACACCACGTTCCATGGAGCGCGGCGAAACGCGCCTGCCGCCGCACAAACTTGCCCTGCGTTAACCCCGGCGCAACCATATTCACGGCCCATTAGAGGCCGAGCCGCTCGCCCTTCAGTCGGGAGCGGGCGCAACTGGGGCAAGGCTTCCGCCACGGCTTCCACAGCGGCGAACCGCAGCCGGTTCGCGCGGGAGCCGGCGGGGGCACAAGATGTGGCGGCATGGCCGCCGGGATGAGGCGCACATGGCACACAGGATCACCCGCTCCCTCCGCGTCGCTGCTTTCGGCGCTGTCCTGGCCGGCGGCTTCGCCGCGGGCGCCTGTGCACAAGTGACAGGGTCCATTTTCGATCCACCGGCCACGCCGGCTCCGGCCCCCGCACGCTCCAGCCACCCGCTGATGACGCCGCAGGCGATCGCGGCTGCCGAAGCCAATTTCGGCACCTGCATCGCCGGCATGTGGCCGCAGGCGCAGGCCAAGGGCGTCTCGCGCCGCACGTTCGAGCGCTATACGTCCGGCCTGACGCCGGACATGAAGATCATGGACTTCCTGGACCAGCAGCCGGAATTCTCCAAGCCCATCGGCGATTATGTGAACATGCTGGTGACCGAGCGCCGGATCACCCGCGGCAAGGAGATCCTGGCCAAGTACAAGCCCATTTTCGACCATGCGGAAAAGGCCTTCGGGGTGGACCGCTATGCGGTGGCGGCCATCTGGGGCATCGAATCGGACTATGGCAGCCCTTCGGGCATGGGCAATCGTTCCGTTCTGCGGTCCACCGCGACACTGGCCTGCATCGGCCGGCGGCAGGACTTCTTCCGTGATGAGTTCCTCGCCACCCTCCAGATCCTGGAAAAGGGCGATGTGCCGGCCGACCATCTGAAAGGCTCTTGGGCTGGCGCCTTCGGCCCCACCCAGTTCATGCCCACCTCGTTCCAGCGCTTCGCCGTGGACTTCGACGGCGACGGCAAGCGCAACGTGGTGGATTCCATCCCCGACGTCATCGGCTCCACCGCCAACAATCTCAAGCTGGACGGCTGGGAGTTCGGCCGCACCTGGGGCTATGAGGTGGTGCTGCCGGCCAATTTCGACTACCGCTACGTCGACCGCTCTCGCAAGATGACGCTGGCCCAGTGGGCATCGCTGGGCATCAAACGGCCCGGTGGTCGGGACTTCCCGCGCGCTTCCGACACCGCGTTTCTGCTGCTGCCCGCCGGTGCCAAAGGCCCTGCCTTCCTGATGCTGCCGAACTTCTCGGCCATCCTGAAATACAATCCCGCCGACGCCTATGCCCTCGCCATCGGCCATCTCTCCGACCGCCTCCGCGGCGGCGGCGCCTTTGCGCAGAACTGGCCGGATGAGCGGGCGCTCAGCCGCAGCGAACGCGTGGAACTGCAGAACCTGCTGATTCAGCGCGGCTACGATATCGGCACCGTGGACGGCATTCTCGGCCAGAAGACTCGCGTTGCCGTGCAGGACTTCCAGGCCCGCGCCGGCATGTTGCCGGATGGCTACCCTTCAGTGGCCGTGCTGGACCGGCTGCGGCGATGATGCGGAGCCGACGGAACGAGGCTTGAACCCAGGCCTTCCCGCTCGAGGCGTTCTCATCCGGCGCCACCGAGCGCCCATTCGCACCGGTCTGAGGCCGCCGCATCCGGGGCCAGGGCGCCCTCGGTCTGCGATCAAGCGGCGTGTTGCCCCGCGAACAAGGCGAGGCAAGCTGACGCCATGGCAAGAGCGAGCACCGCCGCGGTCGCCAAGTCCGTCCATTGCCGCTGACGACCATCAGCGGGTGAAGCGCCGGCGGGAGCGGCCATCCCTGCGGCCTCACGCTGCCACGGTGCGAGCGCCGCCGCCAGGACGAGGAGCATCAGGACGGACAGTTGCATGGCAGGGCCGATATACATGAGGTTGTCTGTGGCAAAACTCGCGACACCCACAATGGCGAGCAGGAACAGACGACAACTGATGAAGATCAGCAGCGCTGCCGCCACGCCAAACATGCGCCACGCCCCAACCCGGGAGCGGCGGGCGAGACCAAGCATGGCGAGCCCCAGAGTCCCGATTGCCACCACATAAAAGGCGTCCCGATAGATCGGCGTGATCGCCGTTATGGCCCGGATCGCAAGGCCCGGCACAGCCTCGAAATTTGCCAGGAAAACCGGCCGATAGGCCGGTGACTGGAAGGCGTACGGCCTGTTCAGTTGCGCCAGCAACGCCTCCATCTCCTGCGGCGACCCGGAGCTTGCCTGCACCAGTTGCAGCGGCGCGTTGAAGAGGAACAGCCGTCCGACCAATTGACCGAAATACATCGGCATTTCCATCAGATCGGCCGTTTGGATGGTCGGCAATTGCGGAATGGGGCGCCATATGCAAGTCAGGCGCCCGTCATCACAGGCCTTGCCCACCTCATCAGCCACCGCACGGTAGAACTTGGCCGCCGTCGCTGGAGACGCATGGAATCCAGCCTGCCAAGCGCCCCACCTGAAGGCCCAGTGCCACCACCCATTGGCAATCTCGCCGCATGTCTTGGGGCGTGGCGAACAGCCGAAGGTCCAGTAATCGGGGGCTTCCAGGATGGGTTTCAGCGCCGCAAAGCTGGGGCTCACCGCATAGATGGCCTCACGGGTCGCGCGTGTGACCCCAACCCCGCTTTTTTGGCCACCATCGGTGACACTGGCAAGCCGCGACGTGGCCGCCACGAAGTCGGCATCCCCCATCTCCGACACCGTCCAGCGCCCATAGACCTTCTGGTTCAAGGCCCCCACCGTCACCGGCAGGACAGCGGCACCAACGCCGAACGCGAGGAGCATGCCGGGCACGGCCCGCCAGTTGCGCGCCAGGACCGCCAGCAGCACGACCAGCCCAGGCAGCATCCAGATGCCTTCTTCACGCGTGATCCAGGTCCAGCCGAAAGCGAACCCTGCGGCAAGAAAGCCCGTCAGCCGCCAGCGGGAGCGAAAACTCAACAGCATCAGCCCGACAAAGAGCAGGATCTGAGAGGGATAGATGGATTCGCGCAGAATCCGGACCGTGGAGAACACCTGCGGATGGAACAACAAGAGAGGCACCGAGATCACCGCGGGCCAGGCCACTCCCGTGAAACGCCAGAGACCCGCCGCACAGACGAGGACCGCAAGAAGCCGGAGAAGCGCAACCCCCATCGGATAGGGAATGCCCAGTGCGTCGAGACCTGCCACAAAAATCGGAAAGCCGGGGGGCTTGGCGAGCACGCGGTCATTATAGACGCCCATCCACTGGCCCGCTGAAACGGTCCGAGCCTGGGCGAGGTAGAGCGCATCATCATGAGCGGCGTGCGAAAGCAGGGCGGCGGGCTGGTTGATCGAGATCAACAGAAACGCAATGCTCGTCGCGACAAGAACGGCCAAGATGAGAATTAAGACCGGCGCGCGTTTCATCTCACCCCCCTCATATACTGCGTTCGGCCCGCGCCGCTGGGATAGACCCCCCGGGCAAACCTGCCCCGTCCTTGAGCATGGCTTTGGGCCACTGCCGCGACGCCTTATCGAGGCGCAAATCGCCCGAGGGCAGCATCAATGGCCTGCCTGAGCAAGGCGAGCTTTGCCCCGCTGCCTCGGATCTTCGTGGGTGTCGGCTGCCCCTTCGGATAGGAGCGGCGCACGGGTATCTCGCATACCCGCAAGCCCAGCTGGCCAGCCCGAACGGTCAGGTAAAAGAGCAGTTCGTAATTTACGAACACGTCCCGGAAGGGCCGGACCTTCGGATGCAGCAGGTATCGTCGCGAGTAGGCTCTGTATCCGTTCGTGGTGTCCGTGAAGAAGCGCCGTCCCGAGACGCTCATGAGCGGAGCGTGAATGAGCCGGTTGCCAATCGTGCGCTCCAACGGGGTATTCTCCGCCTTTCCGCCGGGGCGATAGCGGGAGCCCTGGATATAGTCATAGCCCTCATCGAGCTTCTCGACGAAGCGCACGACAGCCTCAACGCCGTCCTTCCCATTGCCATCAATGGTGATAATGCCCTCATACTGCTCGGCGAGGCCCCAGGCATAGGCCATGCGGAGCTGAGCACTGAGGCGGCCGGGTCCTGTCTTGCGCAGGACCGCGCGGACACATGGCACGGAGGAGATGAAGTCTGCATCCAGTGAGCCGTCGGTAGAGCCGCCATCAGCCACGACGACGTCCACATCAAGGCCCGCCTGCGCGATCGCCAACAATTGTCGGCGGATGCGCTCGCCCTCATTGATCACCGGGATGACCAGCAGGTGGCGATGGGACTTCGGACGGTAAAGCACAGCCTCGCTTGCCGGCACCTGCCACTCTTCTGCGGAGAAATCAGCGCCCGATTCCATTGAGTTCTCCCTGATGGCCGCGGCGATAGACGACGAATCGGCTGAGCAGATAGTTGGCGACAAACGAAACACCCGACGCACAGACCAGAGCCAGAAGGCTGCCGAGCGGCCCATGAAGCGGATGGGAAAGCAGCGCGACTACCCCGACACGGATGCCGAGCACGGCGACCATCATGACAAAGTAAAGCGTCACCCGCCGCCCTGACACGCGACTGTTCGGCGACCGGAAGGTCCAGAATTCGTGCAACACATAATTGAAAAGGGCGCCGGAGAAGAAACCCGCGACGGCAGCGACCTCCAGCGGTACCCCCGCCAGGTTGGCCAGTGACCAGGCAATGCCGAGGTCGAGGAAAAGGCCGCCGACCACCACGAAGCCGAAGCGCACGAGAGGAGAGCCAATTGAAGCTCTCATGCGACGCGCCCCGGCTGGTCGAGGAGGAGCCTGTGATGTGCGTGCTCGAGTGCCCCACCCTCTCGTTTCAGCAGTACGAAAAGGTCGTAAATGTTGTCGATCTTTCCCCCCATCACAGAGGTGATGTGGGAGCTTGATGGATTGCGCTGGAACAGGATCGGCCGGCCGTCGTCCCGCTCATTCTTCAGCAGGACCGCCTTGACGTCATAGAGCGACCGCACGTACCGCATATCGGCAAGGCAAGGCAGGTACCGCTGCGAATCAAGAAGCATGTGGCGCACGCGGCTTTCCCGCGGCATCCGTTCGCCGACCTCATAGGCCGAAAGCCCTCCCGGCGTGTCCAGCCAGCTGGCATGCGGCGTGTAGCGCACATGCGTGAGCGAATAGAGACCGGCCGCCGGATAGGGCATGACCGAAAAGAAGGCGCCGTCCATCACCGTCACGCCCAGCCCCTCCAGATCGTGTGGCGGCTCGACCAGCGCGATCTCGGTGAACTCATAGCGCACAGGCGCCAGAGGAAGGTTCGCCAGGCGCAGAATCTGGTTGATCTGCGCGTAGGTCACGTTGAAGACTCTGCGTCCTCTCACGACGGAGCCGTCCGACAGGTGCAGGACGGCAGCGTCCGCTTCCTCATTGGCGTCAACGACCGATGTCTGCATCCTCACTTCGATGCCACTGGAGAAAACGCGGTCGGTTAGCTTGTGTTGGAGAACCGAATAATCAAACGCGTGCTCCCGGCAGGCGAAAGTCTCCTCAATCATCCTGCGGTCGAAAAGCGCAGCCTCCGCTTCCCGCGCGGGCCGGATCGGCGCCTTCAAGTCATGAAACATGCGAAAGAAACGCCCAGCGGACACCTTGGACCGGGACCGGGCGATGGCATACAGCATCTGGAAGTCGTCCACGACGGCTTCCGGAAAGTCCTGGGCGAATCGGTCGCTGAGAGCGGCCGACCGAGCGGCTGTGACAAAGCTGCGGGGATAGTGAAACCCAGTATGCACCCTGGCCTGATTCACGCGGGACGCGCGCATGAGAAAGGTATCGCCCGCTTCCACGAGCAGGATGCGTGACGTCACCGAGCGCAAAAAGAGCGCCAGGCAACAGCCATAAAATCCACCTCCGATGACGATGTAGTCGTAGTCATGGCTCGCCGTCATGGGGCCGATCCACCCGCCGGGCCTCTATCATGAGGGACTTCCGGCGCGTGGCCCATCTCCACGGAGACATTCAGGTCATGGATCTGCGCCGGGAGATCTGTGTTGCAGATCTCTTCGACCACCGTGTCGGCCACTTGGGGCTCGAGATGTTCAAGGATCTTCTGCAGGCCCATGGATAGTCCGAGAATGGCGAGCGCCAGATACCCGGCAGTGCCCGCCTGAATGATGGATGTGGTGAACCAGCCGGGCTGAACGTGGCTCGCAAATATCACGACGCCAACGGCAAAGATCGCATAGGCGAGCGCCCCCAGCACCACCACGCACGACAGCAGCCCCACTCCGATCAGCGCCACCGGTGCGGCATTCACCGACAGTTGGTAGGCCAGCGCCACACGGCGCCAGAACGTCGCGTCACTGCTTGCAGAAATGCGAGTGAAAGGGGCGGGAATGTGAAGGATAGGCAAGCCCTGCCCCAAGGGGGGAAAGCGCAAGGCAAGATTGTACTGCGGATGCGCAAGCAGGCGGCTCATCCACACGCGGGGAATGGCGATGGTGCGCATGTCCCCCGAGGAAATCATGAATCGACTCGCCGAACCCAGAGCCTGTAGCAGCCGGTTGGTCCAGCTGCGCTGCTCGCGCGTGAAAACGGTCACTGCATTCTGATCAGAGGCGGCCGCGACCATGCCCGGCAAGTCGAGGGCGCCCGCTTCTGCAAGGGAGGTTATGACGACCACGTCCCCGATCGCCTCATTGGCTGCCACAACGCGGTTGGCATAATGCCGGCGTGTCCCGCGCACCTTGATGACACGCACATGCGGGCTGCCCGAGAGACAAGCGGACAGCAAATCGTCGGCATCACCGACGCGCGCGATGATCAACACTTCGAAATAGCGAAACCGAGCAGAAATCTGCCGGCTCGCCTTTAGGACGACCGAAACATCATCCTCCGAGGCGAGGGGCTCCGGAAAACACAGCGAGACGAAGATGTCCTCTCGCAGCGGTTTCGGCTCAGGCTTCATCTGCGCATCCACACCCGGCTTCGACCCCAGTCTGGTTGATGGCATCCCGAAGGAGACGGATCGCATTTTCCACTGCATGCATCCCGTCGTCAGGAACCGCCTTCATTTCAATCGAGACAGCCCCCTTATAGCCTGCCAAGGCCAAGGCACGCAGCAAGGCAATCGCTTCATCCGAGGAGGCTGGCGCAGGCTCTAGGAAAGGTCGGCTCAAATGCACATGGGAGATCCGGTGCCGACCGGCAGTCACAGCCTCCGCCATATCCCCATAACGACCGGTCATATGCAGGGCGCCCGTGTCGAAATTGACCGTAATGCCCGAATGATCGAGGCGGTCGACGACCGCAAGGGTCTCTGCAAATGTGGTCATGAAGTTGGTGCCATATTGAGCCGGGTTCGGCTCCAGGGCAATGACGGCACCATTTTCCCGAGCAAGCTCGCCGAGAGGCCCGAAGACATCCGCCACGCGCTGCTCCACTTCGGCAGCCTGCATCCCATCCGGGATGACCCGTTGGCGCGGTGAACCGAAGACCAGGTTGCCGATGCCGAGACGACCCGCCAGCCGGATCGCACGGCTCAAGCCGTGGTCCAACCGCTTCACCTCCTCGGAGGTCCCGAACAGCGCCGCACCTTCGACCCCGAAGAGCAGGGATTGCATGGATACCATGGTCAGCCCGAAGGCCGCAGCCTCCGAGAGGCGGTCCTGGACCACGTCTTCCGAAGGGAAGACGTCAGCTACGGCCTCTCCAAGCAGCAAACCCGGGGCGATCTCAAGGCCTGAAAATCCTGCGTCCCGCAACATCCGGTAGGCCTGGAGGCGCTCGGAGCCCTTCCAGGCGATATTCGACATCGCGAAGATCATAGGACTGCCTGCGATTTGTAGAAGACGTCAATTTCCGAAAGAACATCGTGCCGCGATTGGATATAGCCGTCCGGACCACCCCAGGCTTTCGAATGCAGCGTCCGCATATCCTCGTGATAGGGGTGGCCGGAGCGCGCGGTCAGGTCTTTGCCGGTGAGGGCGTGGTACACGTCCGCCGCCCGCAGGGGTTCGGGAGCAAGGTGAATCAGAGGCACATCCTGGCTTATCACGCGCTCCACGTCTGACCACAATCGCCCAAGGCCATAATACTGGAAGGTGCTGTCCGCGTGGGTGAAGTTCAGCGCTGTGAATCCCAGATTGAACAGTGCCGTAGTGAGCATCGTTCGCTCGGGCCCCGCCAGAAGGGACCGATCGATCGCGAACATGCCCAAGTCTGCGGAGAAGCGATAGACTCGGGCGAAAATCGCCGCGGCATCCGCCGGGAGGCGATCCATGAGGTCAGAGAACTTGTCGGCGGAAAGGAAGGATGGAACCGGGTTGATGATGTCGAAGAGGAAGTTCTTTTTCAATCCTTTCCCGAACAGGGCGGGAAGGCGCAGGATGTGGCACCGTGGAAAGCGGCTCGCCACCTCAACTTCCAGGAAACGGCGGTTTCGGCCATAGGCCTTCGCTGTCTCGAAATGCACACTCGTCTCGTCCAGGCCTGCGGCCGCATCACCGAGCACGGCAATGGTGGAAATCAGGACAAAATGCTCGGCCGTTACCCCGGATATTGCATCAAGGAGGCCACTGATCTTTCTCAAGTCGGCGTCGGGATCTTTGTTGGCAGCCCACATGGTTGCTGGCGCAGCTGCGCAAACAACCGTCTCAAATGAGCGCCCGGCGATGTCTGCTATATTTTTCGAATTGAATGAGGCATCGAAATGCGTCTGCGCGCAAAGATTCGTACCGACGAAGCCCGTGTATCCGATCAGCGCTCGTGACATCATCGCCCTGCAAGACTGAGTTGAGGCCAGTGTACACTGCTAAGACTTGTCGCACTCCTTAGTCGGTTTCGGTCAAGGGGCCGATGGGTGACGGCGTCGCACCCCGGCCCGGAACGCGTGCGTGCGGGGCGGCGCTGGCCTAACCCTCGGAGGATACGCTGTCCGGCTTTTGTGTCCTGTTCGTGCTGGTTCGGCCGTGGACTTTTCCTCTGGAGCCCGCAGGACGCTTTTTGGGCGGGTGCGGGGCTGGGGGAGAAGCAGAGGGGAGGCGGATCGGCCCCCTTCTCGCGCGCGAGTTCTGTGTGTCGGACACGAAAAACCCCCGGTGCTCTTTCGAGCATCGGGGGTTTTGT